>JBKCCA010000475.1:0-1905 GCA_046305595.1 bacterium | reverse complement strand
TTCATCGGTCATGATGATGCATTCAGTGGGGCATACGATAGTACACAATCCGCAGAACATACATTTAGCCATGTCGATGTCAAACTTAGCAGCATAAAGTCTTTTGCTTGAACCATCCGAAGTTTTACCAATCTCTTCAGTCGATTTGATGGAGATGATGTCTATGCAATCGACCGGACAAATTTTTGCGCATAAATCACATACGATGCAATCATCAATTTCAACGTGTAGTTGATTACGAGAATTGTCGGGCATAGGTAATTTGACATGTGGATAACGAACGGTGCTACTAACATCGGTACGTTCGTTAAAATATTCTTTGTCTTGAATACCACGACGCACGGTGCTTGTGCCTCTAAACAAATGTTTAAGAGTTAACATCATGCCTTTGAATATAGATCGATATGTATTTAAGTTCGCCAAATTAGAGGATGTATAATTTCCAAATTGCAGAGATGAAAAGGCAGATGAAAGAAGCTGGAATTAAAATTTTCCAACAGAAGTTCATTAGCTGATCGGCCCTGAAACGAGGGAGTGTCCAGCGTACCCACATTTGTGCAAGTACTAAAATTAATGTTTTAAATACCACCCAAAAAATACCCCAAAATTTTCCGTTAGTATATTCAGCTAATTTGAATGAGCCGATGTTTGGAAGTGGAGAATACCATGCGCCTAAAAATACGATGACTAAAACCATAGAGGTTAAGAACATCATGGCATATTCGGCTAAGAACAAAGCACCGAATTTAAATCCAGAATACTCCACATGGAAGCCTGCGATTAATTCAGATTCTGCTTCGGGTAAATCGAAGGGAGCTCTGTTTGATTCAGCTAAGGAAGCGATGAAATAAATAATAGCGGCGATCATCAGATGCGGAGCTTGAAAAACTCCCCATGCTAAAAATCCGCCTAATTCATTCACCTTCCAAAAGCCCATGAAATAAATATCAGCTTTGGCATAGATGCCTTGCTCGTAAGCAATCTCTTGTAAGTTTAAAGTTTGGTAAAGCATAACGCCAGCTAATACCGAAACACCAGCAGGAATTTCGTAGGCTACGATTTGTGCGATAGAACGAATTGAACCGTAGAAGGCGTATTTATTATTTGATGCCCAGCCTGCCATTAAAATGCCCACTACTTCGATAGAAACGATGGCCATGAAATAGAATAAGCCTAGGTTAATATTAGAGCTTACGTAAGCCGGTGTAAAAGGCAATACAGCAAAACCCATGAATACCGAAGTAAAGACCAGTATAGGGGCTAAAATGAATAAGTAACGATCAGCTTTGGTAGGTATCAGATCTTCTTTCTGAAGAAGCTTAATGATATCTGCAAAGGTTTGTATGAGTCCGAATTTACCCGTCTCAACCGGACCTACCCTATCTTGAATCAAGGCAGATACTTTACGTTCAGCCCAAACACCCATAAGGGCATAAATGGCCACGAAAGCTAAAAAGGAAATACTTATCAGATAAAAAGTCATGCTTTTGCTATTCAAAAGTATGAAAAAATAACAAGAGTGGCTCGACTAAGTTTAGATTATGCCCAAATATTCTTCAACTCCAAATGAATTTTCTCTTTGAAGAAAATCTTAGTGCTTTTTTCGAATGAGCTGGTAAAATCAGAAACATAGAAATGGTGATTGCCAGTTTTCTTAGTGTTCAAGAGTTTTTTCTTGGCCAATACTTTTTTCACGTATTGAGCTACAATTTCTGCTGAGTCTAAAATATTAATTTCTCTTTTATAGAATTCTAAAATCTCTTTTTTGATTAAAGGATAATGCGTACAAGCCAATACCAATGAATCGACCTTTCTTAATTTTGGTTTTTCGAGGTATGAATTGATGATGGTTTTTGAAATATTGTTATTGAAGAAACCTTCTTCGATCATCGGAGCTAGTAAAGG
>JBKCCA010000474.1:0-5753 GCA_046305595.1 bacterium | reverse complement strand
ATATAGGAGCGATGTATTCTAATAAAATCACTTGCTGATAATTGCTCTTCAAAATAACTCATTGTTTTGTTTTTACTGTAGCTACCATCTGATGATACAATTTTTACGTTGTCACCATTTGCTTCTATATATTGTAATTCGGATGTTGGTATAATTTTAATTTTACCATCAGTTTTTACTACAATTCTATTTTGAGTATTACTTTGTATTTGTAGCTGAGTATCTGTATTGATTTTTGTAATACCATTACTTGTAAACTTTTGAACTGCTTTGTTAAACCTTTCTTTTGTAAATGGTTTTAATAAGTAATCTATTGCGTTTGATTCAAATGCCTTGATTGCATATTCATCAAATGCAGTAGTGAATATAATAGCAGGCGGATTATCAATTAATTCTAATAATTCAAATCCATTTATTTTCGGCATTTGAACGTCAAGAAATATTAAATCAGGATTGTGTTGTTGAACGGCTTTCATACCTTCAAATCCATCAGAACATTCAGCGATTATTTGTATGTCTGTAAAGTCTTTTAAATATTCAACTACAATTGAACGAGCTAATGGCTCATCATCTATAATTATACAAGTGCTCATTGTGGTATACAAAGTTTAGTTATAAAAATACCTTCTTCTTCAAATGTCTGTAATAAGTCGGTTCTAGAATATAATAAGTACAATCTGCGTTTTATAGAATTTAAGCCGAAGCCTGTGCCTTTATCATTTGCATTTCGAGTTTCTTGATCGAAGGGATTTCTAACAGAAATACATAATTGACCATTTTCTTTCTTTACATCAATTTGTATTAATACATCTCCAGTATTATCGTACAAGCCAAATTTTATTGCATTTTCTACAATCGGTTGTAATAACATACCAGGTACTTGTGCATCTAATGATTCATCTCTTGTGACTATTGTTTGCAGTCTATGTCCGAACCTTACTTTCTCTATAGATAGATATAATTCTAGTTGTACTAATTCTTCTTCAATGCTAATTTTTTTATTCTCTTCTTGTTTTAATGTGCTTCTTAAGAAATCTGATAATTGATGAATCATGGTTCTTGCAAGATCTGGCTTAACAACAATTAATGCTGATATTGAATTTAAACTATTAAATAAAAAATGAGGCTGCAACTTTTGTCTTAAACTCAAAAGCTCTGCTTCTTTTGCTAAATCCTCTAAAGTTTGTCTGCGTTTATCTTGTTCTTTTTGCTCTTCAATACCATACCAAAACCAACTTATACCTAATGATGCTATGTTTATCATTAGTCCGAAAATTATTCTTATTGGTGTTGATTGATTAACGAAATTCAAATAATTAATCTCATTCTTATTGACAAAATTCACTGCATATTTACTTGCATAAGCCCATAAAATACTAATGATCAATACAGTCGACAAACTTGTCCACAGTGATCTATTTACCGGTTTGTAAAAAAATAAAATTAGACTTATAAATATTGCGCAAGCAGCAAGTAATGAATTGTAAATAAAGCTATCCCATATTGAAAGCACCCATGAGAATTTAAATACATCGTGCATTACCCAGAAATGTGTAATGCACCAGCATACAAACAGCAGGCTGAATATTAAATTAAATTTGGTATATGAGAAAAGTGTCTTTGCCAATTTTAATAAGATCTAATATCTATGCCACCAAAAATATTTACACCTTCGATAATTAATACTTTATCTGATGTAGATAAATTTATTTGATTTCTTTTATCATCGAAACCTCCGAATACGCTAACCATTTCTGTTTTTATTTGCCAATTAGCAGGTACAATTATTTTTGTACCACCTAATACTGAAACAATTTCTAGTTTAATTGTGCCTTCGAAATCAGCATTAGTTAGATTTATTTCATTGCCGCCAAATACAGAAACTATTTCACCACCTTTGAAATTTTTTGATACCACAACTTTTTTATTGCCAGCAAAAGCTGCAACTAATGAAAGTTTATCTCCATCTACAGGCGTTTCTGTTACTTCGCCAGTTAGCACATCGTAAACATGTACTTTTTTACTGCTTTTAGTTACGAATTTTACACCATAATAAATCATTACTGCGGGTATCAACAATGAAAATGCTTTTATATCTCTTCCAGTAATGTCGTCGATGATAAAAACAAAGCCTATGGTGATCATTACTAACCACGACCAATCTTTAAATTTATTGGCAATACCAGAATACAAGCCAATTCCAATAATTAACATAGGCCAACTAAATACCCATTCTGGCATCGGTAATTCAAAAGTGTTTGCTAAGAAAAGCAATCCGATGATTATTAGTAATACACCGAACCATTGCTTGTTATTTTTTTTATTTATTGATTTTGACATCTTTCCTATTATTTAATACACTAAAGTACCTCCATTTTAAAACCTCTACAAACCATTTGCGTTATTAATATATAAAATACCGACGAAAGAGGGTTTTTAGTCGTTAAATTTATTAGATTTCGTAAATTGCACCATGATTCAGTACATTCTAGCATCTATTCTTTTAATTTGGGCTTTATATTATTTGTATAAGACTATTAAAAAACAATTTAGCACAAACTCAAATTGTGCATCTGGATGTAGTTCATGTAGTGTAGGCTCTGAATTAAATAAATTTGAAAATATAAAGTCTTAATGAAAGCTGAATTAATTACGAGTTTACAAAATCCTAAAATTAAAAACTTAGTAAAGCTTTCAGAAAAATCATCTGAGCGTAGATCACAGAATTTAATAATTGTTGAAGGTCTAAGAGAGATACAGATTGCGGTGGGTGCCGGATTCACAATTGAACAGTTATATTTTTGTGAAGCTTTAGGTGCTGAACAAAATTTGTTAAAGGCTAAAAGTTATTTCGAAATCAGTAAAGAAGTCTTTTCAAAAATTGCATATCGTGAAGGTTCTGATGGGTATATTGCTGTATTTGAACCAGTGTATTTTTCTTTAGATAATTTAAAATTACCTAATGATCCATTTATAATAATTTTAGAATCTGTAGAGAAGCCGGGTAATTTAGGAGCAATTTTACGTACAGCCGATGCTGCTAATATTGACGCTTTAATCGTCTGTGATCCTAAGACAGATATTTATAATCCCAATGCAATTCGTTCAAGTGTAGGCTGTGTTTTTAGTGTTCCTATTGTAACCAGCACCAATCAAGAAGTATTGGAATGGTTGCATAGTAAAAACATAAAAACGTATGCTGCAGCATTAACAGCCACTAAAGAATATACAGATATAAATTTTAAGGAGGCTAGCGCAATCGTAATGGGTACTGAAGCTACAGGCTTAACTTCTTTTTGGTTGAACAATGCCGATGCTCAAATTAAAATTCCGATGCTTGGGAAAATTGATTCTTTAAATGTATCTACCTCAACTGCGATACTTACATTTGAAGCTTTACGTCAAAGAAGAAAAAATTAATTTTTTTCGATAAGCACTGTTGCATATGCAACAACACCTTCTTCTCTACCTATAAATCCCATCTGCTCATTAGTAGTTGCTTTAATAGAAATATCATCTTCATCAATAGCCATTGCTTCAGCTAAGATTATTTTCATTGCAGGTATATGCGGATTTATTTTTGGTGCTTCTAAGCAAATCATACAATCAATATTACCGATTGAATAGTTTTTCTCTGCTAACATCCGAATAACTTCTTTTAATAAAATTACACTTGAGATGCCTCTCCAACGTTCATCTTTATTTGAAAAATGAAAACCAATATCGCGCATGTTTGCAGCGCCTAATAATGCGTCACAAATTGCATGTATTAAAACATCAGCGTCTGAATGTCCGAATGCTCCTTTATGATGTTCAAGCTTTACACCACCCATATAAAACGGATGTCCATCTTTTAATTGATGGACATCGAAACCAAAACCTACTCTGATTTTCATGTTATTTATTTTGATCTTCTGAACTCTCGAAGTTGAATGTTAGCGAGAATCTTAAAGTATTTTCTAATGGGTTTCTTTGTGTAGTAGGCACTAAGTATGATAAGTCTAATGCGAAAATATTATACTTTATACCTGCACCAAATGTGAAATATTGTCTATTACCTTTAGTCGGATGTTCGTAAAAATAACCACCTCTGATTGCAAATTGGTTATCATACCAATACTCTAATCCGCCTGAGTAATAAATCTCTCTAAACTCTTCTTTCATGCCTAGTGGCGCATCGTTGAAAGATTGAAATATACCTGCGGGTACAGAAACATTAGGGTTTTGACCTGCTAAAATTATGGGTTCATTATCTGCACCATATTCTATTGTGCCTGTACTATCTCTTTGGTAAACCGGATTCGTTGGCACTAATAATTTATTCGCATCTATGTATAAAGTAAGTGTATTGAAATTATCTAACTTCATAGTACCAGCAGCACCTAATCTAAGATTTGTTGGTATGAAATACCTGTCAGCACTATTGGTGTAATTCATTTTAGCACCAATATTCGAAACGTTAGCACCGAATGCTAAAGTTGTTTTTTTACCATTGATTTTAACATCTGGTACTCTATAATAAGTTGAGATATCAACTGCTACAGATCTTCCGGCACTAACCGCTTGCCCAGTTTGAGCTAATTGTCCTTGTGCTAAATCTGAATTAATAAATCTGAAGGCAGTACCTAATGAAAAATTTTCTGAAAGTTTTCTGTTGTATGAGAAGTCGATAGCTAACTCATTCGGATTGCCAGTACCTGTTATAGCGCCTGTATTATCAGTAAATGTTATATCGCCTAATGAGAAATATCTCATACTGAAACCAAATACTTGCTTGTCGTCGAATTTATAATAGCCCGACAAATAAGCTAAGTTAATATCAGGAACTA
The DNA here is from genome assembly GCA_046305595.1 of bacterium. GTDB lineage: Bacteria > Bacteroidota > Bacteroidia > Sphingobacteriales > Sphingobacteriaceae > JAEYZM01. The sequence goes on along the minus strand of JBKCCA010000474.1, from coordinate 924 downwards.
ATTGTTGTAACCAGGGAGTATATGAAATACCTAAAGCATACTTTCTATCTGCGAATGCAAATTTAGAGGGGTTCCAATGGTTTGAATTGACGTCTACAGGAGTAGCGACACCACCATCACCCATTGCACCAGCTCTAGAGTCGGGTCCAATCAATAAGAAAGGCACTGCTGTAGTAATAGCATTCACCGTATTATCTCTACCATTTAGTTGTTGAGTTGAAATTTGTGCTTGTGCACTTGAACTCAATGCAATGCTTGTTATTAAAACTATTCCTAAAACTAATCCCAGTTTCATTATATCTTTTTTACTTTTTATCTATTTTATTAATTACAAAGGCTTCAAATATAGAAAAATATTAAAAGCTCTTATTTAAGTATTACTAGTTTTTCGTATTTGTCGCTTATACTACCATCAGAGGCCTTAACCTTCAATCTATAGATATAGACACCTCTAGCAAGCTTATCCCCGTACTCATCTTTGGCATCCCAAAGAATATCTGTAACCCTAGATCCACTTAAGTAAATATCTTTATTGATAGTTTTAACTAGTTTACCTGAAACAGTGAATATTTGCACCATTGCTTGTAAATCGTCTCCTGGTCTATTATGTTCAAATTGAAAGCCTGTAGATGTCGTAAAGGGGTTAGGGTAGTTAAAAACTTTATCAATTGTAAATTTTGACGATTCTAAAACCGTAAATTCAGTGCTCACTTCCGAAGAATTATTTACTACATCCCATGCTTTTACAGTTAATTTATAATTTCCTGCACTTAATTTATTGAACGCATATTTTATTTCACCTTCTTGGTATGAATCAAGTGTAGCTTCATAAAACTCATTTAACTCAAATTTCTCTGTTTTAGTACCGTTGCTTAGAGTTGCTGTGATGTTATGTCCGATACCATTACCTACTGTATTAATACC
>JBKCCA010000473.1:0-8504 GCA_046305595.1 bacterium | reverse complement strand
GTCAAAGACTTTTGATCATTCAACTTAATACATTCTTTGATAGGTTGTATTCTGTCTAGAGTCATAACATCTTCAATTTTAATTTCATTTCTGGCAATTAACTCATTTATATGACTGTAAATAGTAACCTTTTTAAGTCCTCTCGTTGCTGCAATATCTTCTATGCTAAAGCCCTTGTTATATAATTCAAAAGTTTCTAAAACACTATCACCTTTTACCACCTTCCGTTTTTCTGCTTTAAATTTTTCGACTTTTACAACTTTTATATTTGACTCGCGCCATTCAATATTTAAAGAGTTTTTAATATCGAGTTTACTTAATTCTTTTTTAAACAAATAAGCTTCGACGATATGACATGATTTATTTATATGTTGAATTTTTTGAAAGATTAATGATTCTAGCTCCTCTAATTCTGTTATGAATGCTTTTACTTTTTTCAACTTAGCAAGCACTTCAATCTGTGATTTTATATGCAAACAAATTTCTTTAAGATTTTTCTCGAAATAATTTTTAGCATCATTTAATCTTACATATAATGTGTTTATATCTTTAACAAAGAATAAATTTTGAAGTTGCAGTTTAAATTTATCTGCTATTTCTAATTCTTTTTGAAAATCAAAAAATATCTTGAGGCTTGAGTCTTTTAAAATCTCGTAAACAACATCTTCTTTTTTTATAGAGTCTATGTGTTTGTTTAATGCTGTATAAACAGAATGAAAATCGAAAGCTAGTTTATTGTAATCAGAAATATATTGCCACGATTCCTCCATAAGTATATCGTATGCTATGTCTGTAGCTAATCTATTTTTTTCATAGTCCACAATCGTCTCATTATGCTTAATTATATTCGAAGTAAATGGCGATGATAATATTAACCCTTCTAAATTTCTTAGTCTAGAAAAGGCAACATAAGATTGTCCTGAAGTAAATACATTTTTGACATCAATAATGGCTTTATCAAATGTTAAACCTTGGCTTTTATGTATAGTAATAGCCCATGCTAATTTCAAGGGATATTGAGTGTAAGAGCCGATGATTTCTTCTTTGATTTCCTTACTTACATCATCAACAGAATACTTAATATTCTCCCAATCATAAGGCTTCACATCAATTATAACATTATCATCTATTTTAACTTTTATAGACTCTTTAGTTAATTCATGTACAGTTCCAATTTTGCCATTGTAATACTGTTTTGAACTTGAATGATCATTTTTCAAAAACATTACCTGGGCGCCCAATTTTAATTCTAATTTTTTTTCATTAGGTATTATATGATCTGGGAAATCATTGTTAATTTTTGCCTCATAAAAAAAAGATTGACTTTTTATTTTATTCAACTCTTCTTTATTAATACTATCTGCTCTCGCATTATGTGTTGTTAGAGTTATATATTCAGATAAATTATCTGGTATATGTTGTTTATAAAATGTATTAAGATAATTGATATCATTTTCTGTTAATTCATTATATCTGATTTTATTTAATATATCTGTAAAGATTTTATCTGACTGTCTATAAATAGTATCTAATTCTATATATACCGGTTTGTCTTTTTCTAAAACCTTTGCATTAAAGAAAAATATATTTGAATAATACTTTGATAACACATCCCATTCTGAATCTTTTACGATAGGAGGTAACTGCATCATGTCACCAATAAATAAAACTTGTAGTCCTCCGAATGATTTCTGATTTCTTCTAATATATTTTAATATATGATCAATTGCATCTAATATGTCGGCCCTTAACATACTAACTTCATCAATAATTAAAAGCTCAGCTTCTCGAATTATTGATCTTTTATCATTCGACATTCTTAAATGACGAAGTATAGTAGATTGGGTTTCGAAGTTTGCATTAAGATGAGTATGAAACTCTTGTTTAGTGGGAATAAAAGAGGCCAATGGCAATTGAAATTGTGAGTGTAGTGTTACTCCACCCGCATTCAATGCAGCTATACCCGTAGGTGCAGCTATAATTGTTTTTTTATGTGTTTTTTGAGTAATATATTTCAAAAAAGTGGTTTTGCCCGTACCGGCTTTACCAGTTAAAAACACATGTCTATTGGTGTGATTTATAAATCTCTCTGCTAGTTCAAATGCTGAACTTTTTACCTCACTTGCCTTCATCGCTGTCAATATTTAATATTGACAGCAATTTAGGCTTTAAAATGTAATTGTTCAACTGCAAGAATGCAGGATTATAAATAATCTGCGATTTCTTCTGGTAATAAATAGTTTTTTCTTTTAAAATCTTTGTATTCTTCAGATGCTGAAGATTTATTCAACACATAATTACTAAAAGCATAAAGTTGATGAGCTAGGCCTTTCTGAATTACAAGCATGTCAGTGCTTCTCTCTAATGATCTATGATATTTTTCGAAAAAACTATAATAAAATCCACACTTTAACATTGAGAATGATTTTCTGTTTTGATAATCTACAATATGAGATAATTCATGTGCTATAATTCCAATTTGTTCTTGTAAGCCTAATTCATCGAATGATACACCCCCGATTTCTTTGGCATGCGAATTTATATAAATTACATATGTACGATTTCTCAATAAAAATTGACCTATATGAGGTCTAGTTGACATAGTGGTTTTTATTTTTCTATACTCAAAAGTGATATATGTACTTTTTAATTCAGGGAAAAAACTAAGAGCTATTAATGCTGGGAGTTCTACTTTATCAACGAAATTTTTGTGTTGACCAAATTCTTGTCTTAAATCAATTTGATTTGTCGAAAACGCAAAAATCTGGTTCGTTAAAAAAAATTGTAACGTTATAATTAAAAAGAAGTATAAGAAGTAAACTTTTTGATGCCTATACATATTTAAATGTAAATAATTTAACATTGATTTACAAATGATTATACATATATTTAAAAAATGAAATCAATATTCATACTCTTAATATCATTAATTTCAATTCAGCCATTATTTGCTCAATCGAATGATGGTGCCTATGTATATGTCGATAAAATGCCTGAATACCCGGGTGGTCAAGTAGCATTAGTTAAATATTTGAGTAAAAGTATTAAGTACCCCACTCAATCAAAAATTAACAAAGTGAAAGGAAAAGTGGTTGTTTCATTTGTTATTGATAAGCTTGGTAAAGTTACTCAGGCCAAAATCGTAAAAAGCTTAAACGAAGAATGCGATAAAGAAGCATTAAGAGTTATTAATAATATGCCCGATTGGCAACCAGGTGAAAAAGATGGTAAAAAAGTAGATGTACTTTTTTCACTCCCCATAAATTTTAATTAAAAATTAAACATAAAAAAAGGTCTTGAAAAATTTTCAAGACCTTTTTTATTTAGAAATATTTTTTAATTAATTATTTGAAGCTACAGAAGATGTTAAGAAATCTCTATTCATTCTAGCGATGTTAGATAATGAAATACCCTTAGGGCATTCAGCTTCACAAGCACCAGTATTAGTACAGTTTCCAAATCCTTCAGCGTCCATTTGAGCAACCATATTTTGAACTCTCATGTATCTTTCAGGTTGACCTTGTGGCAACAATGCTAATTGTGAAACTTTCGCAGAAACGAACAACATTGCTGAAGCATTTTTACAAGCAGCAACACAAGCTCCACAACCAATACAAGCAGCTGCATCAAATGATAAGTCTGCATCTTCTTTGCCAATTGGTAAACTATTTGCATCACGAGCATTACCAGTGTTTACTGAAATAAAACCACCTGCTGAAATTATTCTATCAAAAGCTGATCTATCAACTGCTAAATCTTTTATTACCGGAAATGCTTGTGCTCTCCAAGGCTCAATTACGATCGTATCACCATCTTTAAATGAACGCATATGTAATTGGCAAGTTGTTACTTTATCTTTCGGACCATGAGGTCTACCATTGATATACATGCTGCACATACCGCATATACCTTCGCGACAATCGTGATCAAAAGCAATTGGTTCTTCAGCTTTAGAAATTAATTGCTCGTTTAACACATCAATCATTTCTAAAAACGACATATCAGGTGAAATTTCTTTCACTTGATAAGTAACTAATTTACCTTCAGCATTTGTATTTTTTTGTCTCCACACCTTTAGTGTAAGATTCATATTTCCTTTTTCCATATTTATGAAATTATACTAATCAATTGTTAAGTAAAACGAAAATTGAAAATTGAAAAACGTCGCATTACAAAGTCATTTAAACGCTTTTTTGTTTAATTAAAAAATTAATATATCCATTTAATACTGCAATACATTTTTCAATTAATTCATAAAGGTTTTTATAAGTTTCCTTATTAATAATTTCTTCGTCAAGTACAATAATAAGATGGTCCATCAATTCAAATAAAGAACCTCTACTTTGTCTGCAAAATTGAATATTCTCTTGATAATAAAACCTTCCGTAGCCTTCAGCAATATTGTTAGTTACAGATCTAGATGCCCTTAACATTTGATCCACTAACCTATATTTCTCTTCACTAGGAAACTTTTTAACAAGATTGCTTATTTCAATTCGCAATTCTCTTGCGCTTTTCCAACACTCCAAATTTTCAAAATTCCTCATCACTTTTCCCTCCCAATAGTAGTAATCACCAATTACTAAAAATTTTTATTCTTTAACTAGGGCTATACGATTTTCGTTTCCCCTATTTTCGTTTTTCCTACTTATACGATCTCTGAGCTATCTTAATATTCTCATACTTCAACTCTTCTTTATGTAACTGTGGTGCTTGACCATCTCCTTTATATTCCCATGCAGCTACATATGCAAAGTTTTCATCGTCACGTAATGCTTCACCTTCTTCTGTTTGATATTCTTCTCTGAAGTGACCACCACATGATTCATTTCTATCTAATGCATCAAAGCACATCAATTCTCCTAATTCAATAAAGTCAGCTACTCTGCCTGCTTTTTCTAACTCCGGATTAAATTCGTCTGCAGAACCAGGTACGCGAACATCAGACCAGAACTCTTTCTTCAATTGTTGAATTTCAGCAATTGCTTCTTTAAGTCCTTGTTCATTTCGAGCCATACCACATTTATCCCACATAATTTTACCTAATCTTTTGTGGAAACTATCAACTGTTTTAGTTCCTTTGATTGAGAATAAACTATTGATTTGTTCTTTTACTTTATTCTCTGCTTCAACAAATGCTTCGTGATCTGTAGAAATTGCTTTTGTACTAATTTCTTTCGATAAGTATGCACCAATTGTATATGGTATTACGAAATAACCATCTGCTAAACCTTGCATCAATGCAGATGCACCTAATCTGTTTGCACCATGATCAGAGAAGTTTGCTTCACCTAAAGCATATAAGCCTGGCACTGTAGTCATCAAATTATAATCAACCCACAATCCACCCATTGTATAGTGTACAGCTGGATAAATTCTCATTGGTTGCTCATACGGATTCTCACCAGTAATTTGTTGATACATGTCGAATAAGTTACCATACTTCTCTTTCACAACATCCTTACCCATTTTGATAATTTCTTCTTCAGAAGCATTTACGATATTACGTTTGTTAGCTTCTACTGTACCATATCTCTTGATATTGTATGCAAAGTCTAAGTAGACAGCCATTTTTGAATTACCTACACCATAACCTGCATCACATCTTTCTTTTGCTGCTCTTGAAGCAACGTCTCTAGGTACTAAGTTTCCGAATGCTGGGTATCTTCTCTCTAAATAATAATCTCTTTCTTCTTCAGGAATATCATTAGGGTTACGAGTATCGCCTTGTTTTTTAGGAACCCAAATTCTACCATCATTTCTCAATGACTCTGACATCAATGTTAATTTCGATTGATGATCACCAGATACTGGAATACATGTTGGGTGAATTTGTGTGAAACAAGGGTTACCAAATAATGCTCCTTGCTTGTGTGCTTTCCAAGCTGCTGTAACATTTGAACCCATTGCATTAGTAGATAAATAAAATACGGGTCCGTAACCACCTGTACATAATAATACAGCATGTCCGAAATGTCTTTCTAATTTACCTGTTACTAAATTTCTTGCAATGATACCTCTGCACACTCCATCAATTTTTACTACATCTAACATCTCATGTCTTGTGTACATTTTTACTGTACCCATACCTACTTGACGTTGTAATGATGAATATGCACCTAATAATAATTGCTGACCTGTTTGACCTGCTGCATAAAATGTTCTTTGTACTTGAGTGCCACCGAAAGATCTATTTGAAAGTAATCCTCCGTACTCACGTGCAAATGGTACACCTTGTGCTACACATTGGTCAATGATACTACTACTTACGTCAGCTAAACGATATACGTTTGCTTCTCTAGCTCTGTAGTCACCACCCTTAATAGTATCATAAAATAAACGGTAAACTGAGTCACCATCATTCTGATAATTTTTTGCTGCGTTGATACCACCTTGCGCTGCAATTGAATGTGCTCTACGTGGTGAATCTTGAAAGCAAAATACTTTTACTTTATAACCAAGTTCTGCTAGTGAAGATGCTGCTGAAGCACCTGCTAAACCTGAACCTACAACTATAACTTCTAAATTTCTTTTGTTCGAAGGGTTTACTAATGGAACAGTTGAACGATATTTTGTCCACTTCTGCTCTAATACTCCTTCTGGTATTTTTGAATCTAATATTGACATGTCTTAGATATTTTTTTCTGTTTAATTATTTAACCCAACCAAAGTGTAATGCTATTGGCATTAATGCGAATAAAACCGGTACAATTATTGAAAATGCGTAACCGATAGTCTTAATTGTTGGAGTGTATTTTTTATGATTCATCCCTAATGATTGAAATGCAGAAGCAAATCCGTGCATCAAATGATATGACAAAGATACCATCGCTAAAACGTAAACTATCACAACTGGTAGACTTTGAAATACCATTTGCATTTCATAAAACAAGGTTTGTTTACCACTAGTAATTGCATCTGTAAATCTACTTACTACCCAAAAATGCTTTAAATGGAGAATTAAAAATATTAATAACAAAGTGCCTAATAAGCCCATTGATCTTGAATACCACGTACTGTTTGCTGAAGCATTTGTATATGCATATTTTACAGGTCTAGCTTTGTTATTTTCAGACCATAATAACAAGCCATCGATGATGTGTAGCAATAAGCCTAACATTAAACCTACTTCCATAGTTCTAATCAACCAATTAGTTCCCATGAATTCTGCTGCTTCTTCAAACTTATGTCCGCCATCATTGAAAAATATCAAAGAGTTAATACCAACGTGTACTAACAAAAAAGAAATCAAAAATAAGCCCGTTAAGCCCATTATTAATTTCTTACCAATTGATGTTTTGAACAGTTTACTTTTACTCATAAAGTGATTTTTTTCTAATTATACTCTTAACCGCAAATGTATCTATTATGTGTTATTTCTTAATTAACTATAAAAATTTAGATTGATTCTAATTTAATAATTTTTAAAACCTTTAAATGCTGTATTTTAACTCATTACCTATTATATCATAACTACTACTCGTTTAGAACTAATATTTTTTCAAAATAAGCCTGGTTTTTATCATCTATTGCTCGTAAATAATATATCCCAGAAGTTAAAACACGAACGTCAATTTCTGTTTCGATTTGAACACCTCTTAATGTACAAACTTTTTGTCCTAAACTTGATATTAATTCTATTTCCTTAAACTTAATATAATTTGGTAAAATAATTTTTTGATTAACCGGATTTACGATGTTCAATTTTTTAATATTATTTACAGATACTATTGGCATAAAATAATTGACGCAATTACTAGTATCCACACATCCGAAGTTATTAGTCATAACAACTGCATAGTTACCCGTGTTTTTAGGTGTGTAATAACGGCCTGTATCACCTAAAAGAATTTGCATGATACTATCGCATCTATACCATTGATATGAACTCGCATTTCCTTCTTCTGCCCCTAAACTAGCAGAACCTACATACACGTTTTTATTCATTGTGTCACTTACGATAATACTAAATGTGGCGTATTTTTTGACTGTATCGTTGCAGGTAAGTCCGGCAGTTACATAATATGTAGCCGAACTTTGAGTATTAATATTTATTGATAAACCTGAGTCAACAAATGCACCGTTCAAACTATCTTTATACCAAAACCAACTACTCGCTGAATTTAATTGACCCCCTATTACATTTACTATTTGTGATTGTGGTTTACATAAAAAAGTTATTGAATCAATATCTATAATTGGTGCCGTTGCTGAAATACAAGGTGGTGTTGTGCTATAAGTATTTTTTATTCTAACAATTTTATTGCTAGTATTTGTATTGGGCATACCTACTTGTGTTGTTTGTGTAAAATTGCCAGCAATTAATACATTTTGATCTTGTTGTTCAGTAACATCGTAAATACTTCCGTTAGTACCTACATAAACTGTATTATCAATACTTCCATCTTTATTTAACCTTACTAATCGTTGTACTGTTTGTGAATTAACTGTAGTGAAATCACCAACTAAAATAATTTTGCCATCTTTCTGTAAATGCATGGCTC
>JBKCCA010000472.1:0-1140 GCA_046305595.1 bacterium | reverse complement strand
CTCCTACTTATATCTATTTCGATGGCAGCTTTAAAGAGTACGAATATGTAACAAATGACATTTACAGTGATGTAATTATATCTGATGCGGGCAAAAATGGTACGGCAATAAATATTTACAATGAATACAGCAGTTTCAACTTCGGATTTGAAAGTTTCAATTATGTAGCTTTCAAAATATATGTAACTAAAATTGATGCAGATAGCTATAAATATTTCAAAAGCCTTCAAAATTATACGGGAGAAGACCCATTTTCAGAACCTACCTTAATTTATACCAATGTGCCAAATGGTCTGGGAATAGTGGGCTCAAAACAGGTTTTTAGCTATAGAAAGGCTTTATAAGTGTTATTTGAGCAATTCCTATTTTTTCCTTACTATTGCACAAACAAAAAATCCCAAATATGACCATAGATAGAATCTCGGAATTATTAGGTGCTGACGCACAATCATTATTAAACCACGTTTCAAAAACAGTTAGCAAAGACCTATTACATTTACCAGGTGCAGATTTCATTGATAGAGAGTTTGTTTACAGCAACAGAAATCCTCAAGTTTTGAGAAGTTTATCGAACATGTACAATCATGGTCGTTTATCTGACACAGGTTACTTATCAATTTTACCTGTTGACCAAGGAATAGAACATACAGCAGGAGCTTCATTTGCCCCTAATCCAATATACTTTAATCCAGAGAAAATCGTAGAACTTGCTATCGAAGGCGGATGTAACGCTGTAGCAACTACTTTCGGTGTTTTAGGTATTGTAGCTAGAAAATATGCTCATAGAATTCCGATGATGGTAAAATTAAACCACAACGAATTAATGACTTACCCTAATAAATACGATCAGATAATGTTCGGCTCTGTAGAAGAAGCTTGGAACCTAGGTGCAACAGCAGTAGGTGCAACTATCTACTTCGGATCTGAAAATTCTAATCGTCAAATTATTGAAGTAGCACAAGCTTTTGAAAGAGCACATGAATTAGGTATGGCCACAGTATTATGGTGCTATACAAGAAATGATGCTTTCAAAAAAGACGGTGTTGATTACCATGTTGCTGCCGATTTAACTTCACAAGCAAATCATTTAGGTGTAACTATTCAAGCAGATATTATCAAGCAAAAGTTACCTGAAAATAA
>JBKCCA010000471.1:0-11600 GCA_046305595.1 bacterium | reverse complement strand
AATCTAAAAGGATTAAATGTTACTGTACCTCATAAAATAAATGTAATGTCGTTACTTGACGAATTACATGATACCGCTAAAGAAGTAGGTGCAGTAAATACAATAAAAATTATAAATGGCAAAACCATTGGGTATAATACAGATACTTGGGGTTTTGCTAAATCATTATTCCCTGAGATTATTGCTTTTAAATCTAAAGCATTAATCTTGGGTAATGGTGGTGCATCTAAAGCAGTTCAATTTGTCTTAAACAAACTAAGCATACCATTTAAAATTGTAGGTAGAAATAAACATAATGATGATTATGTTTATGAAGATTTGAAAAAAGAACTATTTGAAGAGATTGGAATAATTATTCAGACAACACCTGTTGGTATGTATCCAGATATTGACCAATATTTAAATTTACCATACGAAGCAATTAATAAAAATCATTTTTGTATGGATCTAATATACAATCCGGAAGAAACCATTTTCTTAAAAAAATCAAGAGAGGCAGGTGCAACTGTAAAAAACGGATTGCAAATGTTGCATGAACAAGCTGAAGAAAGCTGGAGAATATGGCAATAAAAAAAGCGCATGTGAAAAATCACATACGCTCTTATCATCTTTTATGTTTTTTAGAAATCGAATTTAATACCTTGTGCTAATGGCATCTCGGTACTAAAGTTTATTGTATTGGTTTGTCTGCGCATATAGACTTTCCAAGCATCAGAACCTGATTCTCTACCACCACCTGTTTCTTTTTCACCACCAAAGGCTCCACCTATTTCAGCACCTGAAGTACCTATATTAACATTTGCAATACCACAATCAGAACCTTCATGTGATAAGAATTTTTCAGTCTCTAAAATATTTTTCGAGAAGATTGCAGATGACAAGCCTTGTGGTACATCATTATGCATTGCAATAGCATCATCAATGTCAGAATACTTCATTAAATATAATATTGGAGCAAAAGTCTCTTCTTGCACAATCTTATATTCATTTTTTACTTCAGCAATACATGGGCGAACATAACATCCAGATTCATATCCTGCACCAGTTAATACTTCACCACCATAAATTACATTACCACCTTCTTTCTTAACCTCTTCGATTGCATTTGTAAATGCTTTGACAGCGTCTACATCGATAAGCGGACCAACAAGGTTCTTAGTGTCTAAAGGATTACCAATTGTAATTTGCGAATATGCTTTTACTAATTTTTCTTTGAATGATTCGTAAATCGAATCTTTAATAATTAACCTTCTAGTAGATGTACATCTTTGTCCGGCAGTACCCACAGCCCCAAACACCACTGCTCTCAATGCCATATCTAAATCTGCATGCTCAGAAATTACGATAGCATTGTTACCACCTAATTCTAATAAGCTTCTACCTAATCTCTCACCAACAATTCTACCAACACGTTTACCAACTCTAGTTGAACCAGTAGCAGAAATTAATGGAACTCTTTTATCTTCTAAGAAATTATCTCCAACATATTTAGATCCAGCGGCGATTAAATTTAATACTCCCTCTTCAACATTGTTTTCTTTTAATACTTTAGAGACAATATTTTGAGTTGCAATAGCACATAACATTACTTTTGAACTAGGTTTCCAAACCACAACATCACCACAAACCATTGCCAACATTGCGTTCCATGACCAAACTGCAACAGGGAAATTGAATGCTGAAATTACTCCAACAATACCCAATGGATGATACTGATCATACATTCTATGCTTCGGTCTTTCACTATGCATAGTGAAGCCATTTAATTGACGTGACAAACCAACGGCAAAGTCACAAATGTCTATCATCTCTTGTACTTCACCTAAACCCTCTTGATATGACTTACCCATTTCATATGAAACAAGGTAACCTAAATCTTCTTTTGATTCTCTTAAAGCATTACCAATTTGACGAACAATTTCACCACGCTTTGGTGCTGGCATCATTCTCCAAGATTTAAATGCTTCTTGAGATTTTTTGATGATCGTTTCATAATCATCTGCAGTACCTTGTTGTACTTTAGCAATTAATTTGCCATCAACAGGTGAATATGATTCAATAAAATCACCAGTGGTATTAAACCACTCACATCCTGTAGAAGCCCCTTTATTTACTTCTTTTATGCCTAATCTGTTTAAAACTTCTTGTACGTTCATGCTAAAATTAATTTGCACAAAAATAGGAATTTAAGTATAGCTTTATGAATAATTTTCAATAAGTAAAATTCTCTGAAAAGCTATTGTTTTTCAGAGAATTTTATCTTTTATATTTACATTATTTGGATGTTACGAATTAAATTTAATGGTTGTAATACATTGAAATCGATCATTACTCTTATACGATCAGTATAGTTTAATGAATTATTTATTTTTGAACTAGTGCTAATTGGGAAGTAAACTTCAACTAAGTCTTTAATCAATGGCATATATAATCCGAAGTCATAATAAAAATCAGCTTTAGAAATATCTTGTGTTACACTTGCAAAAGCTATATCTGCAAAAACACCAATTGGTAATATTGCTTTATATGGCACCTTAAGATTAAGTCCGAACATTGATTGTTGTGTCTGACTAAACATATTCGATTTAAATGATGCATCACCATTATAAAATTGTTGTTGATTTCCGTATCGATTTACAAATGCACGATCATATGTATAATCTAAGCTTCCTGATAAATTAAAAAAGTTAGATTGATTGATTGAATCACTTGATGCAAACAACACTCCCGCGAACACTCGATAATTAATGTTCCATTTACTTTTAGCATTATTAAATAATGTCTGTTCAAATTGAGCAAACAATTTATTGTATGTATATGAATATGATGGAACAATCGGATTTAAATTAGTGTTTTCGCTAATTCCAAGTTCATATAAAAATGAATAACTAAAAGGATTTTCTCTTTTTCTATTTTGATGTGTATACTTGAATTGTTGGTAATGATTAAAATCCTCTCCAAATTTCTGAGTGCTTGTGAAAACATCAGGTACATCATTCATATTCAATTCATCTTTTGTGAAAATATATCTGTAAGATATTTTTCTACTTAACTTTGTATTTTTTGTATTATTCTTTAAGTAAAATTCTGTCCCTATAGATGCTTTGAAAAATCTTGAATAATCAACAAATAAATTATTATCCTCTAAATATGTACTGAAAGAGTTTACACTAAAAGTGTTGTTAATTTTCTCAAATAAACTCGGATAAATATATTGATCAATTTTTATGTTGCCGTTAAACTTCTCTGATCTTGTACCATACATACCTAATGCTACCCACTCAAAATTCTTAAACGGAAAAACATTATTGTAAAGTGCGAGTCCAGGCATGAAACCATCAGCTTTATTATAACCTACAGCTGGACTAAAAAATAAATTCGTTTTGTCAGGCTTAGTAATTCCACCTAAAAATCTAAGATTAACAGGTTCTACTTTTTTAAATAATCCACTTGTACGAATTGTATTATTGCTTCGATTCTGTTCAGGTATAATATATAGAGGATCTATTACAATTTTACTTACATCTTTCTGATCAAAATAAACGTAAACATTACCATTAAATGCTGGAGTTTTAAGAGTCTCTATGGTACTATCTTTTTTATCTAAACTTCTAATAAAAATAGGTGCAGGAATATTAGTTGTATTCTGAACTTTTACTCTTATTTGATCATTATCTTTTTTGATTTTTCGAATTTTAAAATCAGGATCATTTTTAGCACTTAAATAATCTTTAAAAAACCAGTCGAGATCTTGATTCAACTCTCGCTCAAAAACATTTTCAATATCTTGTGGTTGGGGATGCTTAAATTTCCATTCAGCATAATAGATCTGCATAATCGAATCAAATTTCTGAACACCTATATATTGTTCAAGATATTTAAAAACCATAGCAGTTTTCTTATATGCGATAGTGCCGTAATTTATTGGTGTAAAATCTTCTGAATGTGTATTGATTGCTTGGCCTTCACCTTTTGAAGCTGAGTATTGATACAACAAATAATCATCATACCCAAAAGGAAAATTATCTAATCCGAATGCCTTCGTTATTCCATTTTGTTTTTCTTTACTAATCATATATCCGTCAGAATATTTCATACGCATATATCTGCTCTCATAAAAAGAATTAATACCTTCATCTAACCAAGGATACTCTCTCTCATTACTGCCTAATATTCCATAAAACCAATTATGTCCGACCTCATGTGTAATCAACAAATCTAAAGTCTTAGCATCTCCTACACTACCAATCACAGTAACCATCGGATATTCCATACCACCGCCAGCACTTAATGCACCATCAACGGCAGTACAATAATTATAAGGGTAATCACCTATCCATAATGAATAATAATAAACAGCATCATTAATATATTGACTTGCATTTTTCCAATACTCAGCATGTCTATTAGTAAACATTACATAAGTAGTAACTTTCTTTTTTGATGAAGGTAATTCTACTTCTGATTGAAGTACATGATATCTTTTATCGGCGAACCATCCGAAGTCATGAATATTATCTTGAATGTATCGCAATGTTTTTAAAGTATCAGATGATTTTGGGAAAGAGTTATCATCCGCATAAAAAGTATCACGTTTTAAAGTGATATCAGATAAGTTTTTTAAGAATAATTTCTCCTCTTCATTTTGTAATTCACCTGTTGAGCCTACAACATAATTTTTGGGTAAAGTAATACTCACATCATAACTTGCGAATTCAGAATAAAATTCACCTTGATCTAAATAGGGAATAGGATGCCAGCCACTTGCATCATATACTGCAGGTTTTGGGTACCATTGAGTAATTTGATATGATTCATCAACATGCCCTAGTCTTGAAAAAGATTCAGGAATTTTCACTTCAAAAGGAGTAGAAATTACGATAGAATCTTTGGGATTTAGTGGAGTGTTTAAAATCAACTTGACAACATCAGGAAATTTCTCATTCAACTTCACATCTACCAATACATCATTTACTTTAAAGTTCAATCCTTCTATATAACCTCTCTCCTCTTCCTTAGATCTAGCAAATCTCTTTTGGTTTTGCATTAATTGTTGTTGAGCAAATGCCGATTTGTCATTCTTATAGGCATTCGGCCAAATATGCATCCAGATTTCTGTCAGTTGTTGCCCTGAATTGTTAATATATACTATCTGCTCATTAGCAATGAGTTTATGGGTTTTATCATCGAGTTTAACCTCTATTTTATACTTCAATTGTTGCTGAAAATAGGTTTGGGAGAAAACTGGACTTATAATTGATATATTAAAGAACAGTATAACAAATAAAGACAGGTGTTTTGAAAATGGTGTTCTAAACATATATTTCTAAATATCAATAGTTTAACTTAGTTATTGAACCTTGTGGAAAAACAATAATATAGAAAAACTAAGATTATAACGAAATTATGTATCATAAAATACCAAAGCAAATAGAGCGTTATACTTTTAGATTCGAGGAAAATGGACGAGGAATTTGAATATAATGATTCAGAAGAACTAAGGTTCTCTGTTGAGCGATACGAAGAGATGATCAGGAACAAAGATCAATACTTTTTCGATGCTCAAGCCTTTGAGGGAATAATCGATTACTTTATAGAAAAGAATGATCCGATAAAGGCATTACAGGTTGTAGAGTATGCAATGTCACAACACCCATATGCAACTGTATTTCTAATTAAGCAAGCTCAATTATTAGTAGTTACAAATCGTGCACAAGAGGCATTAGAATTATTAGAGAAAGCTGAGACATTAGAAAGTAGTAATGCAGATATTTATTTAATCAGAGGAAGTATTTTTGAAAAATTTGAATTGTTTGATCAAGCGATTGAGCAATACAATTTAGCTATTGAATATGCTGAGGAGCTAGATGAAATTCATTTACATATTGCTTATGCATTTGAAAATTTAGGAAGGTATGATAAGGCAATAGATCATTTAAAATTAGCATTAGAACATAACACTTCAAACTACGATGCATTATATGAACTTGCATTTTGTTTTGATATTTTAGATAGGCCAGATGAGAGCATAGAATTCTACCAACAGTTTATAGATAATGAACCTTATTCATTTGCGGCTTGGTATAATTTAGGTAATGCCTATACAAAAGCTGAAATGTTTGAGAAAGCATTAGAAGCTTATGATTATGCGATTATCATCAATGAACATTTTGCATCAGCATATTTTAATAAAGGCAATGCATTAGCAAATCTCGAGCGATACGAAGAAGCAATTAATGTTTACAAGCAATCGATGGAGTATGAACAAGCTACTGCTGAAACTTTTTGCAGCATTGGTGAATGTTATGAGAAGTTAGAGTTGATGGATGAGTCTAGAGCTTACTATAAAAAAGCAGTGAAACTAAATCCTTCGCTTTCTGATGCATGGTTCGGCATAGGTGTTACGCTTGATTATGAAGAGAGATGGTATGAATCATTACACTTTTACAATAAAGCAATTAGCCTTGATCCGAATGTCTCAGACTATTGGTTTGCGCTTGCCGATTCTCATTATAAGTTAGGCAACTTCAAACAAGCAGAAGAGGCCTATGAAAAAGTTTTAGAAATCACTGAAAATGACATCGAAGTGTGGTTAGATTTCTCAGCAATACTTTACGAACAAGGTAAACTAAAAGAAGCAATCGAGTGCATGCTTGAAGCTATAAAATCTAATCCGGATGCTGCTGAATTGCACTATCGTATGGTAGCATATTTATTCACAAACGGACAGTATCAAGAGGCGATGGTATATTTAGAATCTGGACTTTCATTATCGCCAGAGAAGCATGAAATTTTGTTCGAGTATTTACCACAACTACAACAAAATATCAATGTCTTACAAATAATTCAGAAATACTTGATTTAAATTATTGTAATTGAATAAGGAAATGTATAATTATGCATTTCCTTATTCAATTTTATTAATATTGCATATGCATTATCATCTTACACAAATACCTGAGAGAACTCATAAACCTAGAACCAACGGCATGACCATGGTGATGGACAAAGGACTTAGTTCTCAAGAGGTAGAAAACATGATTGAAGTTGCGGGTCCGCATATTGACATTGTAAAACTAGGTTGGGCTACTTCATTTGTTACTCCGATCTTACAAAAGAAATTAGATATCTATAGAGCAGCTGGCATACCAACTTATTTTGGAGGTACTTTATTCGAAGCTTTTATTATTAGAAATCAATACGACGACTACAAAAAAATATTAGACAAGTATAATATGGAATATGCAGAAATTTCTGATGGCTCTATAATATTAGACCATGAGAAAAAATGCAGTTACATTAAAGACTTAAAAAAACAAGTAAGAGTTGTTTCTGAAGTAGGATCTAAAGATGCTACTAATATAATGGCTCCATATCAATGGATAGAGTTGATGAAAGCTGAATTAGATGCAGGCTCTGAATATGTTATTGCAGAAGCTCGCGAAAGTGGCAATGTTGGTATATACAGAGATTCAGGTGAAGTACGTCAAGGATTAGTACAAGAAGTATTAACAAAAATTCCTTCAGAAAAAATTCTTTGGGAAGCACCTCAAAAAGTGCAACAAACTTGGTTCATCAAGTTATTAGGTGCCAACGTAAACCTAGGAAACATTCCAACGAACGAAGTAATTCCATTAGAAACTTTAAGACTCGGATTGAGGAGTGATACGTTTCATCATTTTTTAGATAAGTAGTTTGTCTAGCTACTAGCTACTTCAGTACTATTAATATGAGAATCCTTTTTGTGTGCCTAGGCAATATATGTCGATCACCTTTAGCAGATGCTGTGATGCGTGATTTATGTGTGAAGAATAATTTAGATTGGACCATTGATTCTGCAGGCACAAGTAATTATCATATCGGAGAACATCCTGATAAACGTGCTCAAAAAATTTCTCAAAAATTCGGAGTAGATTCTTCTTACTTGAAAGCAAGACAATTTTCAGTTACAGATTATGATGATTTTGATGTCATTTATGCAATGGATCAGAATAACTACAATGACATAATCAGATTAGCGAGAAATGATTCTGATAGCGCAAAAGTGAAATTATTCTTAAATGAATTGGAACCTGGCATGAACAGAGGAGTACGTGACCCTTGGTTTGATGATAAGCTGTTTGAGCCGGTTTTTGTGGAGATAAGGGAGACATGCGAAGTGATACTTTTTAAGTACAAAAGTAGCTAGTAGCTAGTAGCTAGACGTAGCTAGTATTTTAAGTTAATAGATACTTCGGTATTATTTTAGGGATTTTCGTAGAGCAAAGTTCATCTTTTGAATTTCGTCGATTAGTTCATTAGCCTTATTCAGCTTTTCAGGATTAACTAAATTAATATCAGCAGAGATTATTAATTGAGTTTGTAGTTCATAGCTTGATCCGTTAGAAACAGAAAGAAAATAATTAAATTCTTTATTAGACTCCCTACCTGCACCTTCGGCAATATTTGAAGCGATTGATACTGCAGCTCTTCTCATTTGATTTACTATACCATACCGCTCATCACTCGGGAACTTATCAGTAATCGTATAAACTACCTTCGCCAACTCCATCGACTTCTTCCAAATAATCAAATCTTTATACTTATTCATATAATCATATTTAATAATAATATACAAAGTTGAAAAAGCTGAAAAAATACCACAACTGCATTTATGCATCTTTTATAAAATTCCTAAAACTGCTTAAAATACGCTCGTCTAGCTACTAGCTACTAGCTACTTTTGTACTCTTTTTTTCCTATTTTTGCTGCATGAGCAAACCCAGCATACCTAAAGGAACACGCGATTTTTCACCTGTTGAAGTTGAAAGAAGAAACTATATTTTCAATACTATACGTAATACTTTCAAAAAATACGGATATCAAGCTATTGAAACTCCGACTATGGAGAACCTTAGCACATTAACTGGAAAGTATGGTGAGGAAGGAGATCAGTTAATTTTCAAAGTACTTAACTCTGGTGATTTCTTAGCAAAAGCTTCTGAAGAAAAATTAAATGCAAAAAATTCAAAAGCAATTACTTCTGAAATTTCTGAGAAAGCTTTACGCTATGATTTGACTGTACCTTTTGCTCGTTATGTAGTAATGCATCAGAACGAAATTGCATTACCTTTTAAGCGTTATCAGATTCAACCTGTATGGAGAGCTGATCGTCCGCAAAAAGGTAGATACAGAGAATTCTATCAATGTGATGCCGATGTAGTGGGTTCTGATTCATTATTAAATGAAGCTGAATTCATTTGCATCTACGATGAAGCTCTATCAAACTTAGGCTTCAAAGATTTTAGTGTACTTATCAATAACAGAAAAATTTTAGCCGGCATTTCAGAATATGTAGGCAAGACAGAACTATTGATTGATATGACAGTGGCTATTGATAAGTTAGATAAAATCGGATTAGAAGGAGTGAAAAATGAATTACTAACAAAAGGATTTACTGAAAGTGATTTAATAAAATTAGAACCAGTAATTCTTTTGAATGGAACATCCGAAGAAAAAATAAAATCATTAAAAAATATTTTAGTTGATTCTGAAATTGGTAAAAATGGAATTGAAGAATTAGAAAAAGTATTTAGCATTTTAAAGAATTTTAATTTAAGAAATGCGAAGGTTGAATTAGATATTACTTTAGCCCGCGGACTTAATTATTATACAGGTGCAATATTCGAAGTGAAGACACATGAAGTGGCGATGGGAAGCATAGGAGGAGGTGGTAGATATGATGATTTAACTGGGATGTTTGGTTTAAAGAATCTAACAGGCGTTGGTATTTCATTTGGCGCTGATCGTATTTATGATGTAATGGAAGAATTGAATTTGTTTCCTGAAAATGCTTTAAGTACTACTAAAGTATTAATAACTCATTTTGACGAAAAAGCTTTTGATTACGCTTTACCTATAATTGCAAAACTTAGAAATAACAATATTTCATCAGAACTTTATCCAAATATTTCTAAAATGCAAAAACAGATGAAGTATGCAAATGATAAAGGTGTAGCATTTGTAATTGTAATTGGCGATACTGAAATGCAAACAGGCAAATTAGCTTTCAAAAATATGTTGACTGGTAGTCAAACTGAATTAACGATTGAAGAAATAATAAACGAACTAAAATAATGACGACCCATCATATTAGCTCTGATCATTTAAGTATAGAGCGCATACAAGAAATTGTAAGTAATGATTTTAAACTTGCTTTATCTGATGATGCAAAGAAAAAAATAATTAAGTGCAGAGAGTACCTCGATCAAAAAATGTTATCGAGTGAAAGCCCGGTTTACGGCATAAACACTGGCTTTGGCTCATTATGTAATGTGATAATTAACAACGATGAATTAGAACAATTACAGAAAAATTTAGTGATGTCTCATGCATGTGGTACAGGTGAAGAAGTACCTCAAGAGATTGTTCGTATTATGTTGTTTTTAAAAATTCAATCATTATCATACGGACATTCGGGTGTGCAACTAAAAACAGTAGAGAGATTAATTGAATACTATAATAACAAAGTTTTACCTGTAGTATATACAAAAGGTTCATTAGGTGCTTCAGGAGATTTAGCTCCATTAGCACATTTATGTCTTCCCTTATTTGGCATGGGAGAAGTGATGATTGATTCAGAGAGAATATCTGGTGAAGAATTATTGAAGAGATTTAATTGGGATGAAATTCACCTTCAATCGAAAGAAGGATTAGCATTATTAAATGGCACTCAGTTTATGAGCGCATATGCAGTGTACTGTTTAATGCAAGCAAAGCGTCAATCATATCAAGCTGATTTATTAGCAGCTATGTCATTAGATGCATTCGATGGTAGAATAGATGCCTTTCATCATTTAATACATGATGTTAGAGCTCATGAAGGCCAAACGATGACCGCTGTAAATATCAACGATATTCTCATTGATTCAGAAATTGTTAAACAGAAAAAAGAACAAGTTCAAGATCCGTATTCATTCAGATGTGTACCACAGGTTCATGGCGCAAGTAAAGATACCATTGAACATGTTAGAAAAGTTGTTACTACAGAAATTAATTCTGTTACCGACAATCCGAATGTTTTCCCTGATGAAGATTTAATTTTGTCGGGAGGTAATTTCCACGGACAACCATTAGCATTGGTATTAGATTTTCTAGCAATTGCATTAGCAGAGTTGGGTAATATTTCAGAGAGAAGAACTTATTTATTGATATCAGGACAAAGAAATTTACCAGCATTTTTAGTGGAGAACCCCGGATTAAATTCAGGTTTCATGATCCCTCAATATACAGCAGCATCAATCGTTTCAGAGAATAAGCAATTGTGTACTCCAGCTTCAGTTGATTCGATTGTATCATCGAACGGACAAGAAGACCATGTAAGTATGGGAGCAAATGCAGCAACTAAATTATTGAGAGTAGTAAATAATTTAGATCAAATTTTAGGCATTGAATTATTGAATGCTGCACAAGCATTAGAATTTAGAAGACCATTAAAATCATCAAGTATCATTGAAGATGTTTTAACTGATTATAGAAAAGTAGTTTCAAGAAAGACTGAAGATCGTTACTTATCTATTGACATCAGAAACTCAGCAGAATTTCTAAAAAAGAATTTCAAT
>JBKCCA010000470.1:0-1442 GCA_046305595.1 bacterium | reverse complement strand
ATATTGTAAACCCTGGTGCTACACCAATGGCTTTTTACATGGAGTTAGCATCTCCTTATCCCGCTAACGGAGATTTTAGAGTTAATAGTTCACCTGAATTCAAACGAGACCCTCTGAATTATTTATGTGTTGGCGAAGCTTTTAAATATGATTTCAAAGCTTATGATGAAGATGGTGACGAATTAAGAATTTCAAAAATTGAACCTTTGGCTGGTGGAGCAACTTCTCAAGTTAACGTCGGACCTTTTTCCAATTCTGCACCATTCGATGATATCATTTGGAACCCTGGTTATAGTTTAACTAATTTAATGGATGGTAATCCGGATATCACAACCGATAATGACACTGCAAGTATTTATATCGTACCTCAATCAATCGGTGTGTATGTCATTTCAATACTCTGCGAAGAATATCGGAACGGAGTGAAACTTGGTGAAATTAGAAGAGAACTCCAGCTCGAAGTATTGAATTGCCCCGTACGTTTTAAACCTGTTGCAAGTACAAGTCTAGGAACTACCAATACTGTAGATATTGTCGTCGGTCAACAAACTTGTTTTGACATTTTAGGCTCTGATGGCAATCCGCTCGAATTATTAAAAGTAAGAATTGATACCATCGGTTTATATAAACTATTTGCCTCTGGTGAAGCTACTTTAAATCCTTCGGATGTTACGGGCACTCAAAATATCAGCACTAAATTTTGCTGGACACCTCAATGTCCTTTAGACTCAACTGCAGGTAAATTCTTAGACTTTATCATCTACGATAACTCTTGTCCCTTTACTCAAGATGATACCGTACGTGTGAACTTTAATTTTATCAATGCACCTAATGAAGTACCTACGATTTTCACCAATTTACCTAATCAAGTATTAAACATTAGAACTGGTGAAACCAAATGTTTCTTTGTTCAAGGTAGTGACGGAAACATAAATGATCAGATCACTATTTTACCAATCATAGATCAAGTAGATATTTTTAATTTGGGAGCAACACTTACACCACCAGTAATTGCTGGTTCTGCAAATATCGTTGGTGAAGTATGCTGGACACCCCAATGCGGATTAAATATAGATACTCCATTTGTTTTGAAGTTTGAAATATTTGATAATGCATGTCCGTTTCAAGCTCAAGATACTTTAGAAATTACCGTAAATCTTTTACCTATCATCAATGCAAAGCCTACGCTAATACCTGAAGGCACAAGTGTTAATAATGATAATACAGTAAACGTAGTATTGAATCAATCAAATTGTTTCTTCGTATTTGGTGAAGATTTAGATGTTGATGATGTTGATGTTAGTTTTCAAAATGTAAATTATGATTTCTTAGCTAACGGTGCTGAATGGAAAAAGATTGATGATCAAACTAATTCAGAGAGATTCCAATTCTGCTGGACACCCACATGTGATAATTTTTACGGAGAAGATTCTTTGTTCGTA
>JBKCCA010000469.1:0-6485 GCA_046305595.1 bacterium | reverse complement strand
ACTTTAGGTAGAGCTGCATATCCAGCTTATAACTCATTAATGATCGATGAGTTAAATATTTATATAGCTAAAGGTCAAACTAAGCAAATGATTGAGAAAATGGTTGCTGCTACAGAAGCTGATCCGAAGAACAAGACATTGAAATTCGCTTTAGGTGCTACATATGATAATATGGGTAAAAAAGTAGAAGCAGAGTCAGCTTATAAATCAGCTATTGCTCTAGATAGTATGTATTTTGACGCATATTACAACTTAGGTGCAATGCATTATAACACAGGAGTAGAGGTTTACAATAAAACCAAAGATCTACCCATGAGTAAAGAAAAAGAGTACAATGCTGGTAAAAAGAAATTTACAGAAGCATTTAATAAATCTTTACCATACTTAGAAAAAGCATTAGCATTACAACCAACAGATGTAAACACGATGTTATCATTAAAAGAAGTGTATGCTAAGTTAGATATGCTTTCTAAATCAGCTGAGATGCGTAAGCGTATTGAAGCTACGAAGAAGAAGTAAAAATTAGT
Organism: bacterium; assembly: GCA_046305595.1. Taxonomy (GTDB): domain Bacteria; phylum Bacteroidota; class Bacteroidia; order Sphingobacteriales; family Sphingobacteriaceae; genus JAEYZM01. Next base: position 5,958 of record JBKCCA010000469.1, on the reverse strand, counting down.
TTTCAGTAGCTAGTCGTTTGTCTAGCTACTAACGACTAGCTACTATAGTACTACCAAAAATGCCGTGCTAGGATATATAGCACGGCTTTTTTGTTTATGTGTTCTAATTTGTTATTTAACATAATATTAATTATACGACAATATATGGTGTTGCTTAAATTGATAATTTATACTAATATTTACTTAATTAATTGATTGATTGATTGATTGATTGATAGGATTCTATGTATATAATAACGATTCTTATGATTATTGTAATTAATACTCTTATTTACTGTAATCGAAATATTGATCGAATATTTCTTTCTTTCTAAGAAGATACATCTGTTCAGAAACATCATGGTAAATATATTTATAGAACCTTAAAACCTCATTATCTGAATTATATCTTATGAAAAAAGCTATTGGTGTGCTCGGAGTACCTCCATTAATATTTCTATCACTAAAGCCAATATTTACCATGTGTTCGTTTAATTTGTAGATAAAATCTTTCGAACCTGACAATAGTTTAACTCGTATCAATTTTTTATTTTCGAGATATACAGAACCATCACCATCAAAAAATCCTCTTATAAAATGTCGTATTAGATCTGTAGGAATTTCAGGAAATTTCATATCTAAACTCTTATTTTGAGTAACCCCTAATCTTAATAAGTCATTTGAAAGATCATTATTTGCTATGCTAAAAAAATATAATTCACCTGAAGTTGTATTTTCTAAATCTTGTCTTTCTCTATATCGTATTTTTGCATCACATTCCATTAAGTTTAAAAACTTTTCAACTAATTCTTTATCTTTTTGCCCAAAAGATAAAATACCTAATTCATATCCAGATTTATTTTTTCTTATGTGCAAATTTCCATCTGTATAAATTAGTCCTAATACATAAGCCATTTCTGCTGACCAATTCTTAAAGAAATTCTCATTATACCTTATTTTCTGGAAAACTATTTCTTCTTCATTTCCATCTTTATTAGTACGTAAAGTTTTAATTTTACCCTTGTCCAGAGCCATTGTTCTAGCTTCGGTTTTTGATCTAGATATAATTCCAAATTTTTTTAATTTATAGTGTACATTAATCCTTGTACATCCGGCTAATATACCTATGTCTGAGAGAGACATCCCTTTATCAATATATAATTCAATTAACTTTTCTTTATTTAAAAAGTTATCTGCTATTCCCCTTTTATGTCTTTTGTGTTTTTTATGTTCCGATTCTGTATTTAATGTGTAACACTTTCCACATAATCCTTTTGCAATATGTTTTACTTCTATAGTACCACACTTTGTGCATTTTTCAAATTTTCTAGACCACATATCTTAAAGTTAATACAAAGAATTAAAATGTAAAATATATAATTCATATAATTACAATTTATTATTTCAAATTAAATGAAGTTTTCATCTATATATATGCCATTTTTGAATAATATTTATTCATTGTACTTAATACTTAGTACAGGTTTTTAAAAAAAATATCAATTTCTTTATGATTATTTAAATTATTATTCCGTACATTGTATTTTTAATTAAATAATAATGCTTAAAGGTAAAATTAAATTTTTCAATGATTCAAAGGGATTTGGATTCATTGTACCAGAAGATGGTAGTTCAGAAGTATTCGTTCACACTACTGGTCTTATTGACAAAGTAAAAGAAAATGACGAAGTACAGTACGAAGTACAGCAAGGCAAAAAAGGCATCAATGCTGTAAACGTACGTTTAGCATAAGTGACTAACAAAACCTTCTAAACGAATTTCACCCCGGCAATTGTCGGGGTTTTTTGTTATGTAGAAAGTAAATCGAAAATCGAAAATCGAAAATTGTAGAATGTCTAATTTTCTATTTTCTAGCTACTAGTTACTAGTTACTTCCGTACTATATTTAATTTATTACACTTACATTTCTCTTTTTTACCGACTTTTGTAGCCATGACCGTAAAACGTAATTCAGCATTAATTTTCATATTCATTACTATTTTAATCGATGTAATTGGTATTGGCATTATCATTCCAGTAATTCCGAAATTAATCGAAGAACTTACTGGTGCTGGTTTGAGTGAAGCTTCTAAATATGGTGGATGGTTAATGTTTGCATATGCAGTGATGCAGTTCATTTTTTCACCTATTATAGGCGGATTAAGTGATAGATACGGACGTAGACCATTATTATTGTTCTCATTATTGGGCTTAGGCATTGATTATGTTTTTATGGCCTTCGCTCCTACAATTTTTTGGTTATTTATTGGACGAATCATTGCTGGTATTGCTGGTGCTAGTTTTACTACAGCAACAGCCTATATAGCTGATATTTCAGAGCCAGAAAAACGAGCACAGAACTTCGGATTAGTGGGTGCAGCTTTCGGACTTGGGTTTATTATAGGTCCAGTTTTTGGCGGAATCTCTGCTCAATGGGGTCCGAAAGTACCTTTTATCGCTGCTGCTGTATTAACTTTAGTCAATGTGGCTTACGGTTATTTTGTATTACCAGAATCGTTATTAAAAGAAAACCGTAGAAAATTTGAATGGTCACGCGCAAATCCGATCGGATCATTAATGCATTTAAGAAAATACCCAGTGGTATCTGGATTAGTAAGTTGCTTTACATTGATTTATATAGCTGCACATGCAGTTCAATCTAATTGGGCATATTATACCATGTTGAAATTTAATTGGAATGAAGCTTGGGTCGGATATTCTTTAGGATTCGTTGGATTATTAGTTGGAATTGTACAAGGCGGATTAATTAGAATTATCATCCCTAAAATCGGACAAAATAATTCAGTGTATTTAGGATTGACATTGTATACAATTGGCTTATTGTTGTTCGGTGTTGCTACAACTAGCTGGATGATGTTTGCCTTTTTGATACCTTATTCTTTAGGTGGAATTTGTGGTCCAGCTTTACAAGGTATCATCTCATCTGCAGTACCTCCAACTGAACAAGGTGAACTTCAAGGTGCTTTAACTAGCTTAATGAGCGTAACTTCAATTATTGGTCCGCTCTTAATGAACAACCTTTTCGCTTATTTCACAAGTCCGAACGCCCCCATATATTTCCCTGGCGCACCCTTCATATTAGGATTCGTATTATGTGCTTTTAGTACGTGGTTTGCTTATTATAATTTGTCGGGGATGAAAGCAAGAAAGAAAATTCAGAATTAAAAAATGTAAAATGTAGAATGTAGAATGTAAGATGTAAAATTAAATGCTTAGACATTCTACATCCTACATTTTTTCAGTAAGTCTGCCCCAGTACCTCTTCGGCACATGCCTCACATGCAATGCCATATTTTTTCTACTTTCGATATTGGTGCTTTTGAAATAGCCTTTCCAAAGTTCTTGGTATAAGACTTCTTCTTCTTGAAAAATATTTTCGCTAGTGGCTTTGGGCGAGATATCTAAGCTCATTTGCTCAACATCTTTTAGATTATAATACAATCCGTAGTTGCGTTTAACATCATAGATGATCCATTCTTGGTCAGCATATCGATGCTTGAAATGATCTTTAATTAATGGCAATACATTGAAATCAGGCTCAATACTCGCATAATAGATTCCATCTTTTAATAATTCAAATCTTACAAAAGCTTTCATTCGATGTTTTTCTCTACCAACCATTTTTACAACATCTTCCATTCTTTGCACTACAGGGTGACTTAAATTATCTTCTATGTTTTTCTTAGAATCAATTAAGTATTGAATGTATCGAACAATGTTATGCTCCTCTCCTCTTATTTCAGCTAAAAATGAATAGATGATTCTTTGAATACTATTTTGGCTAGCCTTACGCATAATGCCAGCCCATACCCTCTCAGCCTTTGTCTTTTCAGTAACAATCTCAATCTTCTCAGCAAACATATCATTCAATGGTTCTGTGATTTGCTGAATTTTAAATATCCTGATCTTCTGCTCATAAATACGAAACACGCAACAAAGCAAGCCTTCGAAGCTGCCGTCGTACAGTAATATTTGCAGTGTCTGACTCATTTATAGAATGTAGAATGTAAGATGTAAGATGTAGGATGTTCTAACATTTTACATCTTACATCCTACATGTTTTAAAACAATTTAAGTTGCTGCTGTTGTTCCACTTTGTACTTCCCCTTATATGTACTAGTAATAAGTTGTTTCCAAGCGAGCGGATTTATTTCTTTCTTGAAAGCATAATTATCGGCCGTTCGTATAAAGTATTGCGCTCGATTTAAAGCGATGCCAAATGCTTTTAAATGTTCTAATCGTAATGATTGAAACTTACGAGCTTTTACAATCTTCTGAGCAGAGCCCACCCCTATACCAGGCACTCTATAGATCATCCATAAATCTGCCGTATTTATATCTATAGGGAAAAAAGCTGGATTCCTTAATGCCCAAGTAAGCTTCGGATCGGTATCGAGGGGTAAATCGGGGTAATCGGGATTCACAATTTCTCTCACATCAAAGCCATAAAATCTCAATAACCAATCTGTTTGATACAATCGATTCTCCCGAACCATTGGTACCGGTGTATTCTTGCTTGGCAGACGCGAATCATCGGCCACTGGCACATACCCCGAATAATAAACCCTCTTTAAATTATAGGTATGATAAAAGTATTTTGCTGTATATAATATTTGCATATCACTCTCTCCACTCGCCCCTATCACCATCTGTGTGCTTTGTCCGGCCGGCGCATACAAAGGCGTCTTCTTAAATAATTTCTTCTCTTCCCTATACAATTGTATTCCTGTTTTTAAATCATTCATCGGACGCTCCATATCTTCTCTATTCTTATCTGGCGCTAATCTTTTCAAGCCTTCGATAGTAGGCAACTCAATATTCACACTTAATCGATCTGCATATAAAGCAGCTAGGTTCATCAGTTCTTTACTTGCACCTGGTATTGCTTTTAGATGAATGTAGCCGTTAAACTTATGTTCGGTACGTAATTTTTTCGCAATCAAAACCAGTCGCTCCATCGTATAGTCTGAATCTTTGAATATGCCAGAACTCAAAAACAAGCCCTCTATATAATTACGTCTGTAAAAGTTCATCGTTAAATCAACGACTTCTTGTACAGTAAATGCAGCTCTCTTGACATCATTAGATTTGCGTGAAGTGCAATAAGCACAATCGAAAATGCAATGATTGGTTAGTAATATTTTTAGCAATGAAACACATCTACCATCTTCTGTATACGTATGACAAATTCCCATTCCGCGCGCATCACCCAAGCCCTTGTTATGATTTGTTCTTGAACTTCCACTAGATGCACAAGAAACATCGTATTTTGCAGCATCAGATAAAATGTTGAGCTTTTCTTTTATTCTATCGAAATTCATATTGCTAATATTATGAGCATAATATTACTAAATATTTTAGCAATATTTGTAATAAATATTGAAAAAAATGGATATTGTTAAACAATTGAGCCTAGGTAACTCAAAACCAAATAGTTTGAAAATTGCAAGCTATGTTGCCGCTGATATTGATCGACTCAATTTGTTAATGAACATTGTTTTTGGCGAAAATTTTGAGCTAGCACAACGTGCAAGTTGGGCGATGGTATTTGTGTATGAGCATCATCCGTATTTATTTAAAAAATATCATGAGTCGCTCATAAAAGTATTAGCTCGCGACGATTGTCATGATGCCGTTCATAGAAATTGTAGTAAAGTTCTAGAGACTGAAGTCTTAGACGAGGAGATGCAATTATTAGTGTGGGATATTGGAATTAAGAGTTTGCAAAGCATGCAAACCACCATTGCTGTTAAGGCCTATTTGATGACCATCTTAGCAAAAATTGCTCAAGAATATCCAGAACTTTCTGAAGAATTATTTAGCATAATTGAATTGCAATACCCTTACGGTTCAGCGGGATTTAAATCTAGAGCGAAGAAGGTGATGAAGGTGCTGGGGAAACAATTAGATTTGTGATACGTTAATACTTAATACTTTGTACCTAATACATAATACATA
>JBKCCA010000468.1:0-2867 GCA_046305595.1 bacterium | reverse complement strand
GCAGCACTCTCTGTGTTGTATGTTCAAGAAAATAAATGAGCATAAAAAAAGCTATTAAATTTCGAATAGCTTTTTTTTGTTTTTAATCTAAATCGATTATCATTAATTCTTTACTTTTTATTTCTATTGAATTTAGATCAATTGATTTATCAGTAATTATTTCATTTCCAGAAATTTTATTTTTAACGATCTCGTTGAATCTTTTTGTATTTATTTTTTGAGAATTTTTATTGCTATTATAAATTATCATAGCCGTATCATTATCGCTGTATCTGAAATAAACATATAAGCCATCGATAGGTATAAATTGCATTAGCTTTCCGTTTTCAAATGCTTTATTTGTCGATTTCCATTTTTGAATTTTTTGAATGTAATTAAACACATCATTTTCTTCAGCGTTTCTATTTTTACTTTCAAATTTATTTATGGAATCGCTTGTCCAACCACCAGGGAAATCTTCACGAATAATACCATGTGAGCCTTTACCCTTCATCAATATTTCTGTACCATAAAAAATACAAGGAATACCACGCATGGTTAATAATACACCTAATGCCACTTTTAATTTTTCTTTATCACCATTTACTTGAGAAAGAAATCTGTCGAGGTCATGATTGTCTAAAAATGTAACATGATGATATGGGTCATTGTATAAATAATCTTGACTTAAATTATAATACAACTTTGATACACCTTCTGTCCAGCCGAAATCTTGATTCACAAACTCATCCATACTAAAAGCAAATTGAAAATCTAAAATATTTTGCATTTCTTCTTGATATGATTTTGACTTCGGTGTAAAGAATGATTGCAATGGTACTGCATGTTCCCAAATTTCACCGAAGATGCTCATCTCAGGAAATTCTTTACGAATAGCTTTATACCAATTTTGCATAAACTCTAAATCGGGGTAAGTATAAGTATCAATTCTAATTGCATCTACATTAGCATATAGTAACCACCATATAGTTTGCTGTGTCATATACTTCGCCAAGGTTTGATCTTTTAAATTTAAGTCAGGCATATGATGATCGAACCATCCTTTAGTAAATTGAGATTTATCACTTTCTGAAGCATATGGGTCTATCAATGTATTCGCTCTATAATTAGTACGAGTGAAAGAATCAAATTGATGAATAAAATTTGGGAATGGTTTGTCTTTAAACATCCAGTGCTTATCGCCGATATGATTAAATACTAAATCAATCACAAGCTTCATTTTATTTGCATGTAAAGCATTTGAAAGTTTTAGATAATCATCATTACTACCTAAACGAGGATCTGTTTTATAATGGTTCGTAATGGCATAACCATGATACGATTGTGAAGGTTCATTATTCTCTTGAAAAGGGGTTAACCAAAGTGTATTTACCCCTAATGATTGCAAGTAATTTATATTGTTAGTAATACCGTTTAGATCGCCACCATGACGAGCAAAAGGTTCATTACGATTAAGTGAATTTTCTTCAAAATTCTTAACAACATCATTCTTTGTATCAGCGTTTGCAAATCGATCAGGCATAATTAAATACATGAGATCATTTGCTTGTAAAATTTCTTTTTTGTCTTTAGGTCTATTATATAATGGATAGTTTAAAACTGTTTTTTTCTTTTTAATGATAAATTCAATAGGGATAAAATTTGCTTGATATGATTTAGGTATAGTTAAATCTATCATCAAGTAGTTTACATTTTCACTTTTATATCTTTTAGTAATGCGGATGTAATCGCTTAGTAAATTGATTTTCGCATCACGAATATCTTTATGATTGATGATTAACTGTAAGGTAGTATCATTTAAACCCTTGTACCAATGAGGCGGATAAGAAGTGATTTCTTGTGATGAAGCTTTCAATGCAAAGATTGAAAGTAAAATCAAAATTGTAGTTCTTTTAATCATAAATTAATATACAAAAAAAAGACCTCATACAAGATGAGGTCCTTTAAAATTAACACAAACAAAATTAACGAACCATGAGTTTCACGGTAGCAGTCTCATTGTTCTCGTTCATTACTGAAACGAAGTAGATACCAGCTTCGAAAGAAGCAGTATTGATATTTAAATTTTTGTCGCTTACATTTTTGTATTCAGCGATTATTCTACCAGCAAGATCAGTTACGATTACATTGCTGATGTTAGAATTATCATTGAACTTAACTGTTGCATTCTCTTCAGTTGGGTTAGGGAATAAACTTACTGATGAAGCAGCTAATTGGTTTTTCTCAATACCTGTAACAACAGCAGTTGTACATGTGTTGAATACGAAACCTACAGAAACTGGATTACCATTAGTTCTTTCATAAGTTCTATTGAATCCACCTACACCATTATTAACAACACAACCTCTGTCAGCTGCATTAGGGAATGTTTCTTCTGTGTTAGTAGCTGAAGGTAATCCATTTGTGAATTTAAATGCGAATGTACCTGGGCACATATTGAATGTAGCTTGGTACATACCTATTTGTCCAACTACTGGAGTCATCTTAATAGCGCCACCTTGCCAGTTAGGTTCAGTGAAGTTACCCATAACATATACATCACCATTTGGATCAGGAATTTCGTTTGATAAATCTACAACGAAAGTCACATCAGCAGCAGCTGGCAACGGAGTACATAAAGTATCTTTATCGAAGCATACCAATGCTAAAACTGTATCTGATGAAATAGATTTAAGTCTATTTGCTATACCTTCCCAGCTTGGGCTTCCATTAATTAATTTTCTAAATTTGTATTCAACTTCACCTGAATCAAGAGCTACAGTTACTGTATGAATTGAACTTCCTGCTGAAATAGGTCTTAATATTGTACCACCAGCCCAGTTGTTGATTTTACCACCAGCAACGTCTACTGAGTCGAATGTACAAGT
>JBKCCA010000467.1:0-1214 GCA_046305595.1 bacterium | reverse complement strand
GCTTAGATGAAATGGATAATAAAATATTAATTACCATAATTGAAAAGTTTAAGGGAGGTCCGGTCGGACTCAAAACGATAGCCACAGCGGTGGGTGAAGACGAAGGAACTATTGAAGAAGTCTACGAACCATTTTTAATTCAAGAAGGCTTTATGATGCGAACACCACGCGGAAGAGAAGCGACGGAGTTGGCGTATAAGCATTTGAGAGATAAAATCGGGAATGTGAAGAAGAATAACACTTTGTTTTAGTAGAGCTAAAACTATTAAGTTAGTAAGTTAGTAGGCTAGTAAGTTAGTGCTAGTAACTAGTGACTAGTAACTAGTAACCAGAGAATCATCGTGACGTAATTCAAAAATCGAGAATCGGAATAAGGAATACAGAATACAGAATACAGAATACAGAATACAGAATACGGGTCGATGTAATCGACCCCTACGGGTGCTATAAATTTAATTCAGTCTAATTTTTATTCTGAAGTCTAGAAAATTCGCTACCTCCTTATGTGCCTTAACTTCTACACCAGCTGAAATTTTGTTGTTGAATAAATATTGAATTCCGTGGCGATGAAAAATCAATCCGTTGTACAAGCCGGGATCATAAACATATACACCTAGTCGGTGATACAATTCAATTTTACCTAAATCGAATTGAATACCAGCCATTGCACCTGCTCTGAATCTTTGTTCTGTAGCACCAGTTTCTCTGCGATAGCGTTCTTGTAATGCATCGTCTTTATAAAATTCTAATGCTGAATTAAAGGAAATTAATTGTGCTAATTTTCGAACATAGCTAGCTTCAATACCATAAATTAAAAATCTTTTTTTCTCTCCATTTTGTACAGTTCTACTACTAAAGAAAGCACTTGCATAAAACCTATTTGATTTATTTAATTCTATATTTTCAGATTTTTTAAAATTTCTTTTAATGGCAATTTTTTGTTGACTTATACCAAAGTGTACACTAGGGAAATTCAATCCGAGATTAGGGTCTTTTATACCACCATTTGAAACATGATTAAATGGCAAGATGAAGAATAATGAAGTGCGATCGCTAATGAAGTACTTCCATCCTGGGCCTAAGGAAACAAAGCCGCTTACTGGTAAGCTATAGGCAAAATTATTCGGATTATCATTGATGTCAAAAGGTTTATTCATAAATGCGAAACCAGCAGTTGCTCTAAATAAAAAATAATTATTCTTAGAAATTTTAAA
>JBKCCA010000466.1:0-1342 GCA_046305595.1 bacterium | reverse complement strand
AAAAGCCGTTTAAGGGTAAGACATTTTATACATGTCTTATTTGCGGTATTGTTACTAGGAGTGATTATTATATTTCAAAAAATTAATAATGATGCGGTTATCAACTCAGTATTTACTGCAGCAGGTTATACATATGGCCCCCTATTAGGTTTATTTGCATTCGGATTATTTACTAAAATAAATATTCGTGATAAGTGGGTGCCCTTTGTTTGTTTAGTTTCACCAATCGTTGTGTGGATCTTAGATAAGAATTCAGTAGCTTGGTTAAATGGGTATAAATTCGGATTTGAATTATTAATGTTAAACGGATTAATAACATTTGTAGGCCTGATGTTGTTAAAGAAGAAATATGATTTGAAATTAAATTGATTTTGATATATTTAAAATTGGATATAAAATTAAAGAGATAGGAAATGACAGGAGACGATAAAATTAGAAGTGCGTTTGAGAACAAAAACTGGAATGAGATAAAGACTCAAAATTCGTGGCAGATATTTAAAGTGATGGCTGAATTTGTGGAGGGCTTCGAAAAATTAACAAAGATAGGTCCGTGTGTGTCGATCTTCGGATCAGCAAGAACAAAACCCGATCACCCTTATTATAAACTAGGTGAAGAAATCGCTCAGAAGCTTACTTTAAAGGGCTATGGCATCATTACTGGTGGAGGTCCGGGTATTATGGAAGCCGGCAACAAAGGAGCGCGTGCAACGGGTGGTAAGTCGGTAGGATTAAATATCGTATTACCATTTGAGCAAACGCATAACCCATACATAGATTTAGACAAATTGATGAACTTCGATTACTTTTTCGTAAGAAAAGTGATGTTCTTAAAATATGCACAAGGCTTCGTGGTATTACCAGGTGGCTTTGGAACATTAGATGAATTATTTGAAGCTTTAACTTTAATTCAAACAGGAAAAGTAGCAAGGTTCCCGGTGGTGTTGGTAGGAACAGAGTTTTGGGGAGGATTAATAGATTGGATACAACAAGTAATGTTAGAAAAAGAAAAGAATATTGGTGCAGAAGATATGTTTCTTTTCAAAGTAGTTGACACAGCTGATGATGCAGTGCAACATATCGTAGAGTTCTACGAGAAATTTATATTAAAACCCAACTTTTAAATATAGTATCAAAGGTGTAAGCTATAAATCGCTTACACCACCTGATACTGCAAATTTCATAGCCTCTGCCGATTTCATATTCAGTGGCTCTACCTTATCTCTTTTTACAATTAATACTTTACCAGCAATACTGTACGAAAAGGGAAAATAAACTGCTACATCTTCATTCAAACCAATGCTTGATAAATCACGTTGCGTTAAAAATCCGACTTGTCGTATAC
>JBKCCA010000465.1:0-1032 GCA_046305595.1 bacterium | reverse complement strand
CATTTAGTGGTGTAGACAATAATTATATTGAAATGGATACTCTTAGAGTAAATGTTGACAAAGGAACTATTGTAAACGGTATGCCTACTGTGAAAGACAACTTTTCTTCAATCAATGAGTCGAATAGTAACTTATCAGCTGTATTAACTAATTTCCCAAGTACTATGAAAGTTGGTGCTGGTGGTGGTGCAGATTTTAGCACAGATCCTTTAGGATTGTTTGTGCATGATAGCAGTAAATTAAATTTGTTAGTAGATGCTGAGATTCCTCTAGCTGTTAATCTAAACAACTTAAATTTAAGAGATACATTAGATTTCGCATTAGGTGAAGACTTAAATAATGATCAAGTATCTTTAGATACAGGTTCATTAGAATTCACAATTACTAATTTCTTCCCTTATGGTTTTAATTTCGTAATCAACGCTTTAGATGCAACAAATGCATTTGTTGATGAAGTTGCCGTCATAAATATTAATCAGGCAACTATTCCACCTGGGCAAGATAAAGTTCAAACACCAGTACAGAGTACAATTGCAATAACTGTTACTCCTGAGTTGTTTGAAAACCTTAAGAAATCGACACAGTTAGAAGTAAGAGCAGTTTTAAATACGCCTGTGGGTACAAGTCCGAAAATCTTTACTGATTACAAACTCGGATTTAGCTCGAAGGCTAGATTGAAAGTGACGATTGATACAGCAAAACAATAATCAATTATTTAAAACACGCAATTATGAAACTACTAACTAAATATATATTCGTTGCTGTACTTTTATTAGTCATTGGTACAACAGCAAGAGCGCAAAAATATTCGCTATATTATACAAGAACATTATATGATGGAATTCAAAATCCACATCACAGAGCTTTAGACTCTTGTAGAGCGTTCTCATCTAACTTTTTCATATTCCCATCTATGGGTCTTGATTTTTCATTAAGTGGTGAGGCTAATGATTTCGCAAAAGCATTTTTAGCAAGTGAAAATTTAACAAATTTAAGTTTAGAAAATGGAGGTAAAAATAGTTTCAACATTAG
>JBKCCA010000464.1:0-8125 GCA_046305595.1 bacterium | reverse complement strand
ATTCACTTGATACAAAGTCAAATGATTGTAAGTATATATTTTTTGATTGCTTAGTTTAAATTTCAAATCATCATTTACTAAGTATTCATGTTGCTTTATAGCTAATTTCGGAGCCTCTCTAAAGCTTAAATAATATACACGATCATAATTTTCAGTAGAGTATTTATCGAGTGTATAAGGCAATGTAAAATCAATATTTTCATACTTCATCGCATAATAAAATCCGATCGCCTCATCGATGATTAATATTTTTTCATTCGCTTTAGGAGCAATTTCTTTATCGAGCCAATCATATACTTTGTATTCATTTCTAGCTTCCCATTGTTGTGCAACCGTAAAGTGTCGAATTATAAACGGTGCGGCTGCAATGCTTAAAAAGACTAGGTATAAAGCAATTTGCCAAGCGCGTAATGATTGTAAATTGATACGCAGAAATCCGAATAATGATAAAACCCTTTGTAAAAAGCCGGGTAACATCATGAACATCATTAAGCTTAAAACAGAGGTGTATCTGTTAAAAGGAGCAAGGTTAAAAAACCAAAAAGTAGCGGTCAATAAAAATGCCCATTCTAGAATTTGTGTACGCGGATTCCATCGTAGCATAATACTGTAAATACAATAAGCGTATGAAGCTATATGGAATGCTAACATCCAGGGTTGATATTTATAAACGGGTAAAAAGCGATCGATAAAATGATGTTGAAATAAATTACCTGTAATCGCTGTTTCATCATGCTCTTTACCATGCAATATGAGTTGTTGATAGATGGCGTTGAAATCAAAATTCGCTAGGTATAAATAGATAAGAGGAAAAATGGTGATGCTTACGATATATTGAAAGCGCTTTAAAATACTTGCTTTTTTCGTCAATAAATTCAAGGCGAAGATCAATGCAATGGGGTATAAACCAGGGTGAGAGATTAACAATAATGAGATTAATACAGCTTGTATACTAGGTCGAATACTTCGGATGTTCAAGTAAAACAAAGCTGCTATGATGGCCATGCTCGGCATCTCTACTCGTCCGTTGCGCAATGAATGGTTTATCGCTTCATCGCAAACGAATAAACACAAGACCAACAAAATGGCATTGGGTAAAAGCAAATATCTTGCAGCTAGGTATTGATATAAAAAATAACATAGCAGGATGTAGGCGATTAGCCAAGGGAGTCTCGTATAAAATATTTCAGCAGGGAAAATACTTAAGTCAATCACATGAATAAAAGACGAAAGTGGTAGATAAGCTAAGAAGACCGATTCAGCTCCTTTATGTGGCCACATAGGTCCGGCGAATAAGCCTTTATCAATAAAATTCCATGCAGGGTCGAGTAACATAATCTCATCGATCCAGGCAATGGGAACTTTATTTAAATGTATTAGATTCAATACGAAAACAATGCTTAGAAAGAGTATAGCAGGTGTTTTTTTAATTGACATAATGTGCTTAAATTCTAAATTCTTTTATGAATTTGCATAAAACTAAGTATATTTCATCGTTATTTATCAATTATGTTTAAATCAAGTAAGCAAACTATATTAGTTTTAGCTCCTCATACAGATGACGGTGAGTTAGGTTGTGGTGGCAGTATTTCGAAATTTATAGAGCAGGGGCATGAGGTATATTATGCAGCATTTTCTGCTTGTGAAATTTCAGTGCCGACACATTTACCTTCTGATATTTTAATCAAAGAAGTAAAAGCTGCAACAGCTGTTTTGGGAATTCCGAAAGAGAATTTATTTTTATTCGACTATGAAGTGAGAACATTCAGTTATCATCGTCAAGCGATTTTGCAAGATCTTATAGATTTGAAAAATAAGATTTCTCCGAGTTTAGTATTAGTACCCTCTTTAACAGATTTGCATCAAGATCATGCAACGATTTCGCAAGAAGCATTAAGAGCTTATAAGACAAACTCTATATTATCGTACGAGTTACCATGGAATAATATCAGTTTCGATACGACTTGTTTTATTCCACTAGAAGAAAATCATATACGTAAAAAGATAGATGCATTGGCACAATACGAAAGTCAAAAGCATAGACCATATGCAAACGAAGAATTTTTACGAGGCTTAGCAAGAACGAGAGGAGTACAAATTTCTGAACGTTATGCAGAAGTATTTGAGGTAGTACGATGGATCATGTAAATCAAATTAATGTTTTGATGACAGGTGCTGGTGCGCCTGGAGCTGCTGGTATTATTAGGTGTTTGAGTCAAATGGAGAATGTCTATTTGATTTTAGCAGATGCTAGTGATTCGGCAGTAGGTAAATATTTATACGGAAATTTCAACCCGATTCCGAAGGCTACTGACCCCGATTTCATTCCAGCTATTCGTTCAATTTGTTTAAAAGAAAAAGTGCAAGTGCTAATGCCTTTAGTGACGAGAGAATTATTTCCACTCTCTGCACATAAAGATGAATTCAGAACCATCGGGGTACATGTATTAGTATCAGATGAGCAAGTATTAAACATCGCGAATGATAAAGGTAGATTGTACCAACATCTAGAACAGTTTAATATTGATGTCCCGAAATTCAGGTTGATACGTAAACTTGATGAATTAAAATCAGCATTAGAATATCTTGATTATCCGAATAAAAAAGTATGCTTCAAGCCTTGTGTTTCTAATGGTTCACGCGGATTCAGAATACTTGACCCAGCGATAGATGAGTTTCATTTATTGTTCAACGAAAAGCCGAACAATACCTATATGCGATTAGAAAAATTAGAGGAGCTGATAGAGAAATATCATTTCCCAGAGATTCTAATTTCAGAGTATTTGCCGGGTATTGAGTTTTCGGTTGATTGTTTAGCGAATAACGGACACCCAATAGTAATTGTACCACGCTCGAGAACAAAAATGAAAGAAGGCATTAGTGTAGAGGGCGAATTTATTTATAACAAAGAGATTATTGAATATTGTAGTGATATCATCAAGTCATTGCATTTACATGGAAACATTGGCATTCAAGTAAAGCAAGCAGAAGACGGTCGCTATAAGATTTTAGAGATAAATCCGAGGGTACAAGGCACCATTTCCGCCGGACTCGGAGCAGGAATAAATTTACCAGCCTTAGCCATAAAACAAGAACTTAATTTACCGATAGAAGCAGAGGAGATGCAGGTGATCTGGGGAACGAAGTTTATACGTTATTGGCAGGAAGTTTTTTTTAATTAGGGATGTAGGATGTAAAATTAAGAATTAAGAATTAAGGGTTAAGAACGGTGACGTGCTAAATTTTAAATGTCGCACATCTCAATACGCAATACTCAATACGCAATACAAATGTTGTACAAAAACTACATATCAACCAAACAAGCTTTCATCTTCGATCTCGACAACACTCTGTACCCCGAGAAAGATTATCTATATCAGATTTATTATATGATCGGACAGTTTGTAGAATATCAAGAGACTTTTGATCATGATAAGATTACGAAGTTTTTGATTGATGAGTTTGAGCAGAATGGGAGGAAGAATTTATTCAATAAATTGATCGAGCGATTCGCATTAAGTGAGGAGTATATGGAGAATTTCTTGCGATTGATGCGTACGGGTCGATTGCCGCTGAGGCTTATGTTATATAAAGAAATCGAGATATTATTGAATGAATTAGTAGACCTCGACAAAAAAATATTCATACTCACGAATGGGAATCCAGAGCAGCAATACAACAAGATCATTCAAATAGATTGGAACGGATTGCAGCAATACATTAAATGTTATTTCGCTAACGAAATCAAACCCAAGCCAGCACCCGATGCGATGTTAAAAATCATCGAAGAGCATGAGCTTAATAAAGAAGAAATCATATTCATCGGTGACTCAGTTGAAGACGAAGAGTGTGCAAAATCAGCAGGTGTAGAGTTCTGTTATTTATCGAAGTTATTCGTTTGATTATTATACTTCTTCAAAATAAATATTCCGGATTGTAGCTTACAAAAGCAATTAGCGCAGTCGAGATAATAGGCTTTTGATTAACTGATTTATCTTACAGATTTCTAATCAATTCATCACACCTTTGTAAGCTAAAATCTGGAATATTTATTTTGAATAGCACCTCCTCGTTCTTAATTCTTAACCCTTAATTCTACACCCTACATCCTACATTCTAAATCAAAAATCTACATCAAAAATCTACTTCGCAACCGCCCCACCTTCATAAACTTGTTTAATGTATTTTCTCGAAGGTGATTCTATAAATTCTCCCAATCCGAGTTTGCTCCACATCGCATCCACTTTTTCAATTACTTCTGGTGTGTTCGCTAAAATGTTTGGCCAATCTCTGCTGAAACCATCAAGCTCCTTGGTTTTACGTGTTCCGTCAAAGCCTACGTGTGAAATTGATTGATCGTCGGCTGCTTCAACTGTGTATGAGTCACGCTTAGGATCTACGTTATTTGAGAATCTCCAAACTGCATCGGCTAAATCTGAAATGTCGATGGTATGTTCTAAGAAGATAATCACTTTCACATTCTTGAATTCTTCTAAAGCGAATAATTGCTCGTTGATTTCTTTGATATGTCCCTTGCGATTTTTTTCAATCGACACCACTACTAATGATACGCCTAAACTTAATAAGCTATCGTTGATATCTTTGATCTCTGTGAATGTTGATTTTATTTTTTCTTTGTTCTCAATAGCCTTTATTTTATTAGCGATTGAAGCATCTGCTCTTAATTCCTCAGTATGTTTCTTCGTAGCATCTATACCCATCTTGCCACCGAATGATGATTTAGAACATGAGTGATCTAAGACATCCATAGGGCCGCTCGTATAAATAATATCTTGCTGCGGATCTACATTTTCTGAGATGTATTTTGCTACTTCTAAATTATTGTGGATGTCAACGTCTTCATCAACAACTACTATCATTTTAGTGAACATCATTTGTCCGGCACCCCACATCGAATTCATAACCTTCAATGCTTGACCTGCATAATCTTTCTTGATTTTTACAATCACTAAATTATGAAACACACCTTCCATTGGTAATACCATGTCAATGATTTCTGGTATCATAGTCATCTTGATTGGTGCTAAGAAAATTCTTTCTGTAGCCTTACCAATCCAGGCATCTTCTTGTGGTGGTATACCTACAATCGTTGCTGGGTACACTGCATTTTTTCTATGCGTAATACAAGTCACATGGAAACGAGGATACCAATCTGCTAATGAATAGTAACCGGTATGATCTCCAAACGGACCTTCCCATATCCAGTCCTCCTCGGGGTCAACATAACCTTCAATGATAATATCTGCATCTGCTGGCACTTGTATGTCTTGTGTTAAGCATTGTACCAACTCTACTTTTTTCTTTCTTAAGAAGCCCGCTAACATGTACTCATCAATACCATCGGGTAGTGGAGCTGTTGCAGCGTATGTATAAACTGGGTCACCACCTAAGGCTACTGCCACCGGCATTTTTTGTCCGAGTTTTTTATACTCGTTATAATGTCTCGCCGATACTTTATGTTTATGCCAGTGCATACCCGTTAAATCAGGTCCGAATACTTGCATACGATACATACCCACATTACGAATTCCTGTTAAAGGATCTTTGGTATGAATGACTGGTAATGTCACGAACGGACCACCATCCTCAGGCCAACATTTTAAGACAGGAAGCTTAGTCATATCGGGGTTTTTCATCACCACTTCTTGACATTCGCCTTTACCTGATACTACTTTCGGCATCCATGAAGATATTTGCCCTAGTTTCGGCAACATCTTTAGTTTGTCGAGTAGATTATCTTTCGGGCCTGTTAACATTTTGAAAAGGCCTTCAATTTCTTTACTTATTTCATCCATGTTCTCTACGCCAAGAGCCATACACATTCTCTTGTAGTTACCCATAGAATTAATCAATACAGGGAAATCGTAGCCAGTGTTTTCGAACAATAGGGCCGGACCGTATTGTTTAGAAATTCTATCAGTGATTTCAGTGATTTCTAATTCAGGATTTACGTATTCTTTTATTCGAACCAATTCACCCGCAGCTTCAAGAGTTTGAATGAAATGTTGTAAGTTTTTGTATGCCATAAAATGATGATATATCAATAGACAAATTCAAATTGCCTTTGTTTGTATAGGGCGAAATTAAAAAAGAGAGCCTTCTAAAAAAATTAATTCCTTTAAAAAGACTCTCTCTAAATTATATATAACCAAAACATTTTAGAATCTAGTACCTACAGTGAAGATAATAGAGTTCGTATTTATTTTATTTTCAATCACTGGTTCTGATTGATTGTTTAAGAAATAAGGTGAATATAAATTTGAATACGACTGATTTACAACTGCTAAGTCGAAATAATAATCTTCCATTTTATATCCCAATCCACCTGAAATAATATTTCTTGATTGGTCTACTTTTGAGCTCTTATAAGGGTCGCCATAGTTTGCATAACCTGCACGAACACTGAAAGGTCCGAACTTGCCCTCAGCACCTAATCTTACATTGAATGCTGATTTGTAGATATCACTGATCACAGCATTTTGTTGTGGTCCGAAGTCTGCATAATCACCACCCGCACTCAATCTATTATTCGAGTAATCAACCATTTCAATATCAGCAGAAATCAATCCGTATTTTTGAAAGAAAAATGCTAAGCCACCTTGATATCTGAATGGTGTTCTTAATTTATATTGAAATAAATATTCTAGTGCATTGTAATTATAGTTCTGACCATTTGCATTACTGCTCACATCCGTAACATAACTTTCATCAAAATTATAGTAATCAGGAGTTTGAATACTTAAGCCCATGCGAACAAAATCTGTAGGGCGAACAATGGCTCCAACCTTTACATTCATTGAACTTCCACTTACTGTCAAACGATCATTGAATGTAACATTCGTTAGGTTATAAACAGGGTCATTAATATTTGATTCGGTAAACTTAGAGCTACGATCGTATTTGATAGAACCTATGCCGATAGAAGCACCGAGGTATAAAACGTTTGAATAGTTCGCACCGAAAGCGAAGGTCCATTCGTTGTGATAGCCCTCTATTTTATCAGTTTGCGATTGCTTGAAAGGTCCGTTCCCTAAGCCAGTGTAGACGTTATTAACAGTATCTTCACCAATCATGTAACCATACCAGGCCATGTCTTCAATAGAGGTAATGTTTAAATCGGGGAATGAATCAGTTCTACCATTTGCTAATTCAGCGAAATAATCGGTGATAGAGTTAGCAGAATTAGATCCACTGAAATATCTGTTTTCGTAAAAATTATTGATGCGATTAAAGCCTACACCGAAGGTATAACTCACCCAACCATTTTGTACTTCTGCGCCTGAATAATCTTGATTTAATTGAGTTAAGGTAAATCCTAAACTACCGATATTAAATTGATCTCTCTGCTCAGAACTCAATTTACCAAAGGCTTTGCTCTCGACATTGTTCATTCTCAAAGTAGGAGAGATGCTAAAATCATTTTTACGATAGAAGCCAAGTCCGGCAGGGTTACCCACCAATGAACTGATATCAGCACCCAATGCTTGTTGAGCGCCGGCCATGCCCATCATTCGGGCAGTACCACCTTGAAAGCTTCTTGAAAATCGAAGCGCATCTTCAGCATATTGTGCATAAAGGCTCGACGATAATAGTATCGCCGAACCGAATATTAATAATTTCTTTCTCATAAAAATTAACGAGGTCTGCTAGGTCTAGAACTTGGTGAAGAAGAAGGTCTCGAAGAACCACCTCCGCCACTGCTACCTCTAGAAGGTGTTGAACTCGGACTGCTAGGTCTGTTATAATTTGGAGTACTAGCTGGGCGAGATTCAGAGTTATTTCTATTTTCTCTGACTCTTGGAGTACGAGTAGGTTCTGCATCAGTATTTCTGCTTCCACCGTAATTCGGATTCACATTTAAATTCTGATCTCTATTAGGACGAGTTACTACATTGCTAGGTCTTTCATTTGTATTGTTGTTGCTGTTTCTCTCAGTAGTAGTTGTACCTCTTGTTGGAACTCTTGGTGGCACATAGCCATTGTTTGAGCGATTTATATTAGGGTTTTCTCTGCTAGGAGAAGTTAATGTTTGATTATCGTTGTCAACCGCATTTCTAGTAATGTTAGAAGGTCTCATAGAACCAGTGCTACCACCTCCAGTTGA
>JBKCCA010000463.1:0-1329 GCA_046305595.1 bacterium | reverse complement strand
GGATACTATATTCCTAAATACAATTCAGTTGGTAATTATTTCAAATTAATTGAATACCGATTGGGTGTAAATTACGCACAATCATATGTAAACATTAACGGTGAAAATATTAATCAATACTCTGTAAACTGGGGCTTCGGCTTACCATTGCCACGTTCTGCATCACGCATAAACCTTGGCTTTGAGTACGGTTCACGTGGCACCAAAAACGCAGGCTTGATACAGGAAGAGTTTTTTAATGTGCACCTGGGACTGAATTTTTGTGATAAATGGTTCGTGAAAAGGAAATACGACTAAAAATAGAAAGACTATTTTAGTAGGCTAGTAAGTTAGTAGGCTAACAGGCTAGTGCTAGTGTCTAGTTACCAGTTACTAGTCACCGGTTACCAGATTATATAAAGCAATGAGATTCATATTTTTACTATTTACTTTATTTACCCTTGCTGCGTGCGAGACAGATCTGGACAAGGTCGAGCGCATCGCATCTAACGAAGTAAGTCTGCCTGTGGAGACGAGTAAAGAGGTGCAGATTATTTATTCTGATTCGGCGATTGTGAGAGCGAAATTGACAAGTCCGGTTTTGAAGTTTTATAAAGTACAAAACGCTTATCACGAGATGCCGAGCGGCTTATACGTTGAGTTTTACGATGCGAATAAAAAAGTAGAGAGTACGCTTCAATCGAAATACGGACGAAAGTTTCAAAATCAAGGAATCATCGAAGTGAAAGATTCGGTAGTGGTTATCAATAATAAAGGTGAGCGCCTCGATACCGAAAAATTAATCTGGAACGAAAAAACAAAAAAGATTTATACCAATAGTTTTGTACGCATCACCACTGCCACCGACATCATGTTTGGCGATGGTTTAGAGGCAAATCAAAATTTTACGAATTATAGAATCTTCAAATACCGCGGTAGCATTAGCATTAAAGATGACAAACAACAATAGCAAATTCAGAAGAAACATGTGGATGGTGATATTCATGGGCTGTCTGCTCATCACTATTTTCGTTTGGCTCACGCAGAGAACTTATACAAAAGATTTGATACCGATGACGATGTTGACGGGCTTTGCGTTCTGGAGGTTCTGGTCACTTAAGTAAGGGCCGATTACATCGGCCCGTGTAATATTCCACGCAGAGTTTTGGTTGCGTCTCGAACTCTATATTCCTCTGCTAGCTTTGTAGGGGCGGATAATCATCCGCCCGTACGCTGGCTAAAGCCAGCTAGTGGACACAGAGCGCTGCGCTTACGCGTGCGGGTCACGTTTGGTGAAGGGGGGTGCTAATTTTTTGCGAAATTAATTAGAGGTATGATGTTCCCTTTATC
>JBKCCA010000462.1:0-4677 GCA_046305595.1 bacterium | reverse complement strand
CAAAGCCTGCACTTGTTGATGTCGTTGATGATTGCCACTGATAACTGATCGTTCCTGTACCACCACTTGCTGATGCACTTGAGGTAAAGGCCGATGGTGTTGCACCTGAACAGATAGTTTGATCTGATCCAATTGTACCTGGATTTAAAGCAGAAACAGTAAGCGTAACTATTGACGATGTATCAGCACCGCAATTATTAAATACTCTACAGCGGTATTTGTAATTATTCATACCGATGATAATACTAGATACAGAAAGTGTCGGACTTGTCGTACCACCATAGGTTGAGTTTTCTGCAAGATCAGAATATGAACTACCTCCGTTTGTACTTACTTGCCATTGAAAATCTGCAGTAGGTGAATTTGAATATGCAACAGTGAATGAAGTGCTACCACTTACACTAGATGAAGAATTTACAGGTTCTGTAGAAATTGTTGGCGCTGTTTCTTCTACTAATACAGCTGGATTACTAGTTGAACTGCAATTTGCAGATGAGGTTACTGTATATCTATAAAACTTACCTCCTAGTCCGGTCGTATTAGAAACAGTTAAAGTTGAAGTAGTAACTCCTGAATAAACTCCAGCATTACTTAAGTCACTCCAATTTGAACCAGCATCATTTGAAATTTGCCAAACATAAACTGGAGAACTTGCATTTGATGTAGCTGTAATTGTTCTTGACTGTCCTGAACATGAAGATTCAGGAGATGATATAGCGCTTGATGGCTTCGAATTTATAGTTACTGTAATGCCTGAAGAAGCAGGGCCTATGCAGCCAGCTGCTGTTGTAGCATATAAATAATAAGTTCCAGTAGTGCTTATTTGACTAGGGTTTGAGACAAGGGTAGCTGGACTAGGATTAGTATTTACCGTGTACCATGCATATGAACTTGTACCATCCGAAGTATAATAAGAATTTAAATTTATTGTTGAAGGAGAACAAGCGCTTGCAGTGCTTGAACTTAATGTTGGAGTAACTAGACTGCCAACATTTACTGATACTGCATCTGAGGCAACACCATAGCAATTTCCATCTGCAGAGTATGCAAATAAATAATATGTGCCAGTACTAACACTTGCTGGGTCAGCTACTTCAGTACTAGAAGTAGTGCTGCCTGTGAACCACTTATATGTCACACCTGTTGGTGCAGTAGGTTCTATCGACCTAAGATTAGCTGTAGCAGGGGAACATAAGTTAATAGTTGTAAGAGTAGGTACTGGTTTAGTGACATCAGTAACAACTAAAGTTAAGCTTACTGATGTAGCTGAATAACAAGAACTAACTTTCGAAAACGCATAATATTTTCCAGCAGTGGTAACTGTAGTGCTTGCTAATTTATAAGTTGCATCTGTTGTGTTTGCAGAGAACCACTCTACACCAGTTCCAGAACTTACAATAGTTGACAAGTCAAATGAACTTGCATTACTGCAAACTGTTTTTGTTGAAGTAGATAATGTAGGCGCAACGGGCGATGTAGTTACGGTAACTGTTACTTGAGCAGTATTTGTACATCCGTTAGAACTTGTTCCAGTAACTGTATAGATTGTAGTAGCAGACGGACTTACAATAATTGTAGAACCTGTTGCAGTAAAACCTGAGGCAGACCATGAGTAACTTACACCACCACTTGCAACAAGAGTAACTGAACTACCAGAACATATACTTTGGTTTGAAGTTACTGTAATAGTTGGAGCATCGTTTATTTCAATTTTAAATGAGGCACTAGTATCTGCACAAGAACCTGGAGTTGTAACTATACGTCTGTACCATTTATCTACAGTTTCAGTTACTGTAGTATAATTTTGTGTATTAGTACTTGCTATATCTGTAAAAGTAGTTCCGTTGCTGCTGCTTTGCCATTTATATGTATATGAACCAGAACCCCCAGATGGTAGCGAAGCATTAATTGTTGTAGCAGTTGCAGTACCACAAAATGCAGTTACTGAATTGGTAATTTGATTACTAGCTATAGGAGAATATATTTCTACCGCAGAACTTGCAGTAGCTGAACAAGAACCAACTGTTACTAATCTTCTGTACCAAGTTGTTTGCGTAACCACTGTATTTGGAAGAGTGTAATCTTTATTGATTGCACCTACGATTGCACTAAATCCTGATGAAGAACTAGTAGTAGAAATTTCCCATTGATATGTTGCACTACTCACTGATGATCCAGTAATTACAATATTATTAGATCCGTTAGTACATGTTGAACTTGCGGATAATGTATTTGTAATAGTTACTGAGTTTACAGTTACTGTAGCAGCTTCAGTGGTATACGCACAACCTCCTCCTCCAGAATATACGACTCTATAATAACTAGTAGCAGTTAATCCAGGAGTTGTATAACTTGATCCCGTTGCACTCGAAATATTAGTAAAGCCAGTAGTCGCAGACGTTGTGGATAATTGCCATTGTAAAGTATAAGAAGAATTTGCTTCTCCTATGGAGATCACTGCAGATTCACCAGAACAGACTGTACTCTTCGATACAGTTGGTACTGGGGCTGTCCCGGAACCCTTAGTATCATAAATTACGATTTTATGATAATAAGTACATGTACCATCAGATAAAACTACTCTAAGATATCTTGGACCAGCATAACCAGAATTTGAAACACCAGAAACTGCAAGGTTTGTGTTCGATGAACCTGTGCTAGAAGGTGTATATGTAATACCTGAAATTGTTGTAGCAGTTGATAGATCAGTATAAGTTATACCATCAGTTGAATATTGCCACGACATTGAGGTCATAGCTGAAGTAGTATTTACAGGTAGATCAAATGAACTAGTACCATTAGAACAAAATGTATATGGATTCACATCATAACTATCACCAACACTCGTCGAAAAGTTAATTGGAGCAAAGCTTATAGTAAGAGTAGTACTCTTGACACCTGAACATCCATTATTGGTTCCTGAAACATAATATGTAGTTGTAGCACTTGGTTTAGCATAAACTGTAGCAGCAACTGTACCAGTATAAGCTGTTGTGGCAGCTGCATCAGTATATAAATCTGTATAAGGATACCATACAAATCCAGTTCCACTAGAAGCTGTTAAAGTTTGTGTAGTTCCACTACAAATCGTTGCACTAGGAGTGACAGTAAAGTCAGCTGTATTTACAGTAACAGTTATTGTTCCAACTGACTGACAACCTGTAGAATTTTCTGAAGTTACAGTGTAAGTAGTTGTTGTAGTTGGAGCTGCTACCACACTCGCACCTGTAGTGGCTGATAAACCTGTTGAAGGCGTCCATGTATAAGTACTACCGCCCGAAGCTGTAAGTGTTGTAGCATTACCTCTACAAATTGTTGAAGAACCTGCTGTTATATTTAAAGTAGGACCAGCAGTTGGTGTTAATGTAATACTAGCAGTTGCAGAGCAACCGTTTGCATCAACTCCCGTTACTGTATAAGTTGTAGCAGTTGTAGGTGTTACAGTCGGATTAACTACATTACTTGGTGTTGAGCCACTAGTTGCTACCCAAGTATATGAAACTAATCCAGCAGGTGCTGCAGTTAAAGTAACATTTGAACCAGAACAAAAACTCAATGTACTCGCACTTATACTCATTGTAGGTGGAGTAGCTACTGTAACAGTAATTGGAACTATATCAGAAACACATCCTGTTGTAGTGTTTTTGATAGTTAAATTAAAATCATATGTACCTGCAGGAACACCTGAGCTAGGTATAGTAATATTTAATGGAGAACTAGTGATATTTGCATCAACAATATTACTAAAACCTGGCATTAATCTACCAGTTGCTGATAATGAAAATTTATTAGCGCTTCCGGTTAATGAAGAATATGATAAATTAAATGAGCTACTATTCAAACAAGCAGTTGCAGTACTAGCACTTATTGTAGGTAATGCATTTGTTGTCAAACTTACAGTACCTGTCAAACTACTGTTAGAACAATATCTATCAGATACACTTGTGATTGCATATACATCAGCTGCTACTGCATTAACTGCTAAATAATATGTAGAATTTGTAATGTTACTTACAGTAGTTGATGATCCACCATTTTTTGTATAAGTAAATGACCAAGGTGCAGTTCCAGTGAAATCAATTTTTAAATTTCTACTTCCTGTTCCGCAAATATTTGATGTTGAAAATTGTGCAGTTGGTTTAGGATTTGCAGTTAATAATGCTGAGCTACTGGTAGTCGTCGGACAACCAGTGCTTGATAAAACAACTCTATAATATTTATTTGTATATGTATTCGGATTTGCAATATCTAAAACTGCGGTTGTAGCGCCTGAATAATCTCCACCATTTGAAATGTTGGTAAAATTTGTATTATCAGAACTTACTTGCCATTGATATGAAGTAACGCCATCTGCAACAATACTAAATCTAGCTGTAGATGCCCCGCAAATATTTAAACTAGCAGGCTGTGTAGTGATAGTGGGAGAACAAACTAATGTTGGTTCTGTTGTAGTAGAACCACTCTGTAAATCAAATGTACACCTGAAAGCAGGCACGTTAGTTACAGGATCTGAGAATTCCAATGTTACTTTACCTGCTGGTGGCATGTTCATCACATAGAATGCATAACTAGCATAGTAATTTTGTCCGACTACTGTTGGTGGTGGCGGCGGACCAAATTTAATCGGGCTTAAATTACCAAAACTACCAGTTGTAGATGATAACCATACTCTAGTGA
>JBKCCA010000461.1:0-42573 GCA_046305595.1 bacterium | reverse complement strand
ATCTATATCAACGTGAGGTATGATGATTCTATTGATAATAAATTTGCGTGTAAATTCGTAACCTTTATCTAGGTAAATAGCTCCAACCATTGCTTCAAATGCATCACCAAATAATGATGAGTTTTTATTCCCCATATTATTAAGTTTTGTATCATAATCAATCAGATCAGATATGCCCATCTTCTTAGATAACTGATTTAGATGTGAACGATTTACCATTTTTGAACGCATCTCTGTCAAGAAACCTTCATCTTTGTATGGAAACTTTTTGAATAATACTTCAGCTACAACCGAGCCAAGTATCGCATCACCTAAAAACTCTAATCTTTCGTTGCTATTTTTTACGCCTTTTTTATGAATATCACTAGCTACTGATTTATGACGTAATGCCAAACGATATAAACGAAAATTACCAGGTACAAATCCCAATATATTTCTTAAAGCCCTTAACTCTGCTTTATATTTCGAAGTGTATAATTTAAGAATACCTATGGGCATATTGATTTATTGATAGCCATCTAAAATAATAATTTCGTAGGTAAATTAAATTGATTATTAAGCTTTTTTAACAATCACTGATGCATTATGTCCGCCAAAGCCGAAAGTATTACTCAATGCTGCACGTACTACTCTTTTCTGTGCTTTATTGAATGTTAAATTCAAACGAGGATCGAACTGCGGATCGTCTGTAAAGTGATTGATTGTCGGTGGAATGAGATCATTCTGTACAGCCAATATTGCAGCAATTGCTTCTACAGCACCAGTAGCCCCTAATAAGTGACCAGTCATTGATTTTGTAGAGCTTATGTTCAAATTGTATGCATGTTCACCAAATAGGTTCACAATAGCTGTTGTTTCAGAAACATCACCTAATGGAGTTGATGTACCGTGAACGTTAATGTAATCAAGATCTTCAGGCTTCATACCTGCATCTCTCATTGCATTTTTCATTACGTTCAATGCACCTAAACCTTGTGGATGTGGTGCTGTAATGTGATTTGCATCGGCAGATAAACCACCTCCTGCAATTTCAGCATAAATTTTTGCACCTCTTTTCTTTGCATGCTCATATTCTTCTAGTATTAAAGTACCTGATCCCTCACCTAACACAAAACCTTCTCTATCTAAATCAAATGGTCTTGATGCTGTTTGAGGAGAGTCATTACGAGTTGACAATGCGTGCATAGCATTAAAACCACCCAATGCTGCTTCGTTAACACTCGCTTCAGAACCGCCTGTGATCATAAGATCAGCCATTCCTAAACGAATATAATTGAAAGCATCAATTATTGCATTGGTTGATGAAGCACATGCTGAAACAGTTGCGAAATTCGGACCTCTAAGTCCGTATTTAATAGATATATGCCCTGGGGCAATATCAATAATCATCTTCGGAATGAAGAAAGGATTAAAACGAGGAGTACCATCACCAGAGTTGAAATTGGTGACTTCATCAATGAAGGTTCTTAAACCCCCAATACCAGAACCCCAAATAACACCCGCACGATCAGGATCTATTTGGCTGAAGTCTATCTGTGAATCTTTCACAGCTTCATCTGTAGATGCTAATGCATAGTGTACGAATGGATCGAGCTTTCTAGCTTCTTTCTTGTCCAAATAATCCTCAATGTTGAAGTTCTTTACTTCACAAGCGAATTGCGTTTTGAACTTTGAGGCATCAAAACGAGTAATGTAATCAGAGCCACTGACCCCTTCAACTAAATTCTTCCAGAATTCTGGCACAGAATTGCCTATGGGAGTCAATGCTCCAATACCTGTAACTACTACTCTTTTTAATTCCATATTTGGTCTAAGAGAGAATTGATTACTTAACGTTCTTTTCTAAGTAAGAAATCGCTTGCCCTACAGTTCCAATAGTTTCTGCTTGCTCATCAGGAATAGCGATGTTAAATTCTTTTTCAAATTCCATGATTAATTCAACTGTATCCAGTGAATCAGCACCTAAGTCGTTGGTAAAGCTTGCCTCTGGTGTAACTTCACTTTCGTCAACACCCAACTTTTCTACAATGATTGCTTTTACTCTTGATGCAATATCTGACATAATTTTAAAATTTAGGTTTTTAATAAATTCTGTGCAAAGAAAATGATATTATAACAAATAATCAAAATTTTATTTCTACTTGGTTTTTTTACACCCTCAAATGCATATTTCTTATCCAATAGTAGGCTTTTTTATTAATTTTGACAAATAAATTTTAAGCAATTGAGCAAGAAAATTCTAAGAGTTGAGTATGATTTCGATTTTACCCTGATAGGTATCTCTTCCTCTGTTCGCGATTATCGACTCTGTTGGTATATAAATAAACACCTCCCTCTACGTTTTCAAAGAGATATTGACTTGACTATTTACAGCGAATTTGGTAATGAATCCTACCATTCATGCTTTAAATACAGCATCGAAAACCTAGAAACAGACCTTTATTTATTGAGCAATAAAAGCGGTTCTGAATATATTATACCTGAAAGTAAAGAATCTGACTTTTTTATCGTTAGTACCGAAGCCTTAAATGTTGAAGAAGAAAAAGCGATTTTAAGCGGACTTAATAAAATTGAAGTTATTCAAGCTGCTTTCTTGCTTGACCCTAATTCGTTTAAGAGTAAGGAGAATTTGTTGTTTTTTTAGTCGTATGTCTTAAGTCATATGTCATAAGACCTACGACATATGACTTACGACCTAAGACCTAAGAATCAAGACTTTTAATTAACCCATGTAACATATTCTGTATTCCTCTAATCTTATCTAAAATCTCTTTTTCAGCTTGATCATCTACATAACCCAAGTCCTTTGAGATTATAATCTGCAATGTTTGAAAGCACAGATACACTACACCTTCTAAGTTGATTAATTAAACTCCATTTCTCATCTGATGGAAATTTCTTTGTGATCACATAGACATCTTTCGTTAATTCACGTGATAATTGCCAAACTTTTAATGTTTTGTAATTGTTCGTACATAAATTTATTAATTGAATCATTAGTATTATGCCTAAGTATGATAGATTATATATAATCCATATTAAATAATAAACTAATAATTAATTTAATGAATAAAACTTTATATAGTTAACTTAACCCCCTACATAAGACTTACGACTTACGACTAAACACTTTGATCCCGAGTTAAAAGTTAATTAGTGTAATTAGTACACTTTGTCAAAAAAATTGATTAGGTTTGAAATATAAAACAAAAAATACTTTATGAAAGTATACCACAACAGAACAAAAATTGTAGCAACATTAGGTCCAGCTTCTGCATCTAAAGAAGTTTTATTGAAAATGATTAAAGCAGGTATGGATATCTGCAGAATTAATTTCTCACACGGCAAACACGAAGACTTAGCTAAAATCATCGCTACCATCCGCGAGATAAATAAAAAACATAACACACACGTAGGTATTTTGGCCGATTTACAGGGACCAAAAATTAGAGTTGGTGAGATGACAGATAATGGTGTTTTCTTAAAGAAAAACCAAGAGTTAGTAATGACTACCAAACCTTGTGTTGGTACCCATGAACGTTTATATATTTCTTATCAAGCTTTTCCGAAGGATGTCAAAGTTGGAGAAATAATTTTGCTAGATGATGGTAAATTACAATTCAAAGTAATAAGCACTAATAAAAAAGATAGCGTAAAAGTTAAAGTAATTTACGGGGGTGTTTTATCTTCAAACAAAGGTGTGAACTTGCCTGATACCAAAGTTTCTATACCAAGTTTAACTCCTAAAGATTTAAAAGATTTAGATTTTATTTTGAAGCAAGAGGTAGAGTGGGTCGGACTTTCATTTGTGCGTGAGGCGAAAGATATTTTTGAGTTGAAAGAAATTATTAAAAAGAAAAATTCTAAGACTCGTGTAATTGCAAAAATTGAAAAACCAGAAGCATTAAAAAACTTAGATGAAATTATTGCAGTTACTGATGCTGTAATGGTTGCACGTGGTGACTTAGGTGTTGAATGCCCTATGGAAGATTTACCAATCATACAAAAACAGATTGTTAAAAAATGTATGGAGCATGCTAAACCAGTAATCATTGCAACACAGATGATGGAAAGCATGATCACTAATCCGAGACCTACTAGAGCAGAAGTAAACGATGTTGCGAATTCTGTTTTAGATGGTGCAGATGCTGTGATGTTGAGCGGAGAGACATCCGTAGGACAATACCCAGTAGAAGTTATTCAATCAATGCAACAAATTATTCGCAAGATTGAAAACACAGCATACCCTTATATGCAAATGCATGTGCCTAATAAAAAATCATCAACTTACAAATCAGATAGTATTTGTTATACTGCTTGTATTTTAGCAGAACACAACTCAGCATTAGGTATAGTATCGATGACACACTCTGGTTATACAGCATTCAGAATTTCGAGTCATAGACCAGAAGCCATTACTTTCATATTTACATCTAATAAATCTCTTTTATGCTTGCTTAGTTTGGTATGGGGGGTACGCGGATTTTATTATGATAAATTTGAAAGTACTGATCAAACGATGAAGGATGTTAACGGAATGCTCAAGCATCACAAGCTTGTGAAGAAGGGTGACGTAGTAATCAATACTGCTAGCACGCCTATCGGAAGAAGTGGCCGTACAAACACTATAAAAATAAGCCAGATTGAATAGTCCTCATTTTGTTTTAACATAAGTAAAATATTATGTTAATATCTTAGAAAACCAATGTTTTCCACATAGGCAAAACATTGGTTTTCTGCATTTTAAAGCGATTTACTTCGTGCAGACCTTGTTTAGCATTTTGTATGTGGAAAACTCAATTTGATGTGCCTTACTCAGGCTCTTAAATTTGATTAAAAACTCCGTAAGTTTTTTTTAACCGTTAACAATAACATAATCAATAACCTAAACTTACCCGAATAAATAATTACTATGAGCAAAAAAGAGAATAAAGGAAAAGGGATGAAAATTGATCGCTATTTCACCCAACAAGGAGTAAGTCCGTATGACTTATTCACGTATGAAAAAAGAACTTCAGTGATTCGTAACCCTGCGGGCGATGCAGTGTTTGAAATGAAAGATGTAGAAGTACCCGCTTCATGGTCACAAGTGGCTACGGATATTTTAGCTCAAAAATATTTCCGTAAAGCTGGTGTACCTTTAGAGGATGGAACAACTGGTTCAGAAAAATCAGTAAAGCAAGTAGCGCATCGTATGGCTAATTGCTGGACAGACTGGGGTAAGCGTTATGGATACTTTGCAACAGAAGAAGATTCAACTGCATTTTATGATGAGTTAGTTTATACAATAGTAGGTCAATTAGCTGCACCTAACTCACCACAATGGTTTAATACTGGTTTATATTCTTCATACGGTATTACAGGTAAACCACAAGGTCACTACTTTGTGAATCCTGAAACTGGTAAATTAGAAAAATCAACTTCAGCATACGAACGTCCACAGCCACACGCATGTTTCATTTTATCAGTTGATGATGATTTGGTTAACGAAGGTGGTATTATGGATCTTTGGGTACGTGAAGCGCGTATCTTCAAATATGGTTCTGGTGTAGGTACTAACTTCTCTAGAATTCGTGGCGAAAGCGAAAAATTATCTGGTGGTGGATATTCATCAGGCTTAATGTCATTCTTGAAAATTGGTGACAGAGCTGCAGGTGCAATCAAATCAGGTGGTACAACACGTCGTGCTGCGAAAATGGTTTGTTTAGATTTAGATCACCCAGAAATTGAAGGATTCGTAAACTGGAAAGTTGAAGAAGAGAAAAAAGTTGCAGCGTTAATCGCAGCGGGTTATTCTTCAGACTATGAAGGTGAAGCTTACAGAACTGTTTCTGGACAAAACTCAAATAACTCTGTACGTATACCTAATTCATTCTTCTATGCTTTAGAAGAAGGTAAAGATTGGGAATTAGTAGGTAGAACAAATGGTAAAGTGGTTGGTACTATTCCATCAGAAAAATTATGGAATGATATCGCATTTGCTGCTTGGGCTTGCGCTGACCCTGGTGTACAATACGACACTACAATCAACGAATGGCATACATGTCCGCAAGGCGGAAGAATCAACGCTTCTAACCCTTGCTCTGAATACATGTTCTTAGATAACACTGCATGTAACTTAGCATCTGTAAACTTACGTCACTTCTTCAATGAACAAACATTAGAGTTTGATGTAAAAGGTTTTGAGCATATCTGCAAAATCTGGACAATGGTATTAGAGATTTCAGTATTGATGGCTCAATTCCCATCAAAAGATGTTGCTCAATTATCATACGAGTACAGAACATTAGGATTAGGATATGCGAACTTAGGTTCAATGTTAATGGTTGCTGGTATAGCTTACGATAGCGATAAAGGTCGTGCATTAGGTGGTGCTATTACAGCGATCATGACAGGTGTAGCTTATGCAACATCAGCAGAAATGGCTAAACACTTAGGTCCCTTCGTTAAATTCGAAGAGAACAAACAAGACATGTTACGTGTAATGCGTAATCACCGTTATGCAGCATACAATGCAACTGATGCTTACGAAGGGTTAGAGATTGCGCCTCCGGGCATCGACCCTAAAGACTGTCCTGATTATTTATTATCAGCAGCATGCAATGCATGGGACAAGGCAGTTGAGTTAGGTGAGAAATACGGATACCGTAACGCACAAACTACTGTAATTGCTCCAACAGGTACAATTGGTTTGGTGATGGATTGTGATACTACAGGCATCGAGCCAGACTTCGCATTAGTGAAGTTCAAAAAATTATCAGGTGGTGGTTACTTCAAAATTATTAACCAAGCAGTACCTGCAACTTTATTAAACTTAGGTTATGATGAGCATCAAATTGATACAATTGTAAACTATGCAAAAGGTTATGCAACTATTCAAGGTGCACCACATATCAACTTCGAATCATTAGCAACTAAAGGATTTACACAAGATGATTTAGAAAGAGTTGATAAAGGAATGGTATCAGCATTTGAAATTAGTTTTGCATTCAACGTTTGGTCATTAGGTGAAGATTGCTTGAAGCGTTTAGGTTTCAAACCTGAGCAGTACAATGCACAAAACTTCAACTTGCTACAAGCATTAGGTTTCAGCAGAACTCAAATTTCTGAAGCTAATACATATGTATGTGGTACTATGACAATCGAAGGTGCTCCTTTCTTAAAAGAAGAACATTATCCGATTTTTGATTGTGCGAATCGTTGTGGTTCAATCGGTCAACGTTACATCCATGCACACGGTCACATCAAAATGATGGCTGCTGCACAACCTTTCTTATCAGGTGCTATTTCTAAAACAATCAACTTGCCAAACGAAGCAAGTGTTGATGAAATTAAAGATTGCTACCAATTAAGTTGGGAGTTAGGCCTAAAGGCTAACGCATTATATAGAGACGGATGTAAACTATCTCAACCATTATCAACTAAAGCATCTGCTGACGATAAAATTGAAACTGTTGACGAAGTATTAGGCGAAGCTGCAAATGTTAGATTAAGTGATTTAACACCAGAGCAAGTTTTAGAAGCTGCAAGAGCAATCTTAGAGCGTTCAAAAGACACAACCTTCAAACGTCAATTGTCAAGTGTTGTAGAGAAGAAAAGCTTACCAGCTAAGCGTAGAGGCTTTACACAGAAGGCAGCTGTAGGCGGACAAACAATATATGTTCGTACAGGTGAATATGAAGATGGTACATTAGGAGAAATCTTCGTAGACATGCACAAAGAAGGTGCAACGTTTAGATCCTTAATGAACTGTTTTGCAATTGCAATATCTGTGGGCTTACAATACGGTGTTCCATTAGAAGAGTTTGTAGAGAAATTTGCATTCACTCGTTTTGAACCATCAGGTATGGTATCAGGTCACGATAATATCAAGAGCTCTACATCAATCATCGACTACATCTTCAGAATGTTAGGTTACGAATACCTAAACAGAACAGATTTAGTTCATGTAATTACTGAACAAAATGCGGTTATTGGTAACCCGCAGATGATCGATGAAGACCAGAATCCAGATGTGTCAAACACATTTGACTCTGCTCCTCAACAAGCTGCTGCTCCAAAGGCAGAAATTACATCAGCTGAATTCGCAGCTAAAAAGCCTGTACTTGATATCTCAGGTGGAGGTCAATCAGATGCTCCAGCATGTACGAACTGTGGTCACATCATGCTACGTTCAGGAACTTGCTACAAATGCTTAAACTGCGGTACTCAAGGAGGTTGTAGTTAATCTACAATCACCCACAAGTCCATGAAAATTTTTTGAACAATTGATAGAAACCCGTTCCAATGTGAACGGGTTTCTTTTTTTATAACAACTGATTATCTGAAGCAAATTTCACTAACCCAGCTGTATTCTTAATCCCTAATTTATGTAAGATATTTTTACGATGTGTATTTACTGTATAGATACTTATGAATAATGCATCAGCAATCTCTTGACTACTTTTTTCTTTCGCTAATAAAGATATAATCTCCTTTTCTCTTTTTGTTAACGATAGCGACTTAACAAAATCATCCTCTACTAATTCCTCTTTATTTCTTAAAGCCTTA
The DNA here is from genome assembly GCA_046305595.1 of bacterium. GTDB lineage: Bacteria > Bacteroidota > Bacteroidia > Sphingobacteriales > Sphingobacteriaceae > JAEYZM01. Next base: position 34,023 of record JBKCCA010000461.1, on the reverse strand, counting down.
CTTATATATAACTCTCCATTTAGCACATGCTCAACTGCATCTAGTAACTCATGCTTACCCGCATTCTTTAATACATAAGCCATCACTCCCATTCGAGTAAATTCTTTCATAAAGTTTTCATCACCATACATTGACAAGATCATGATCTTGGTGTTTTTATACTTTTCTAAAATTATCTGACATAATTCAAATCCGTTAGGCTTTGGCATATTCACATCTAGTATGGCCAAATCAATTTCATTTTTTTCAAAAATATCTAAGGCTTCTTGTCCGTTCGTTGCAACATGTATTAACTCAATATTTTCAACATCCGCAAAAATCATCATTAATCCATCAATAAATATTTGATGGTCATCTGCGATTAAAATTTTATAAGAAGTCTTTTTCATAAATAGGTATTTCGATAATAAATGTACTTCCTCTCTCAGGTTGTGTATCAATAGTAAGTTTACCGTTAAAAACATCAACTCTCGATTTGATATTATGTAAACCCATTCCTTCTTTTATTTTATTCAAATCCAATACCATCATCAACTACCATCAACGTGATACTTTCTTCGTTTTTTATTAGCTGGGTGGTAGCGTTCTTTGCATTTGAATGCTTGATAATATTATTAATCAACTCTAATGTAATTCTATACAATGATAATTCTAATTCTCTATTAAACCTCTCATTTAAATTATAGGTATCTAAATTGAAATTTATCTCACTAGAAGTATTTATCTTCTTTAATATCGATTGTAATGATTGTATAAGTCCGAATTGCTCCATACCCGTTGGTAGCATATTATGAGATATATTCCTCAACTCAATGCAGGCTTTATCTATTAATTCTATAATGTTTTTATAGGCTATTAATTCTTTATCACTTAAATTTTTATCATCTAATTCTATCGACTCAGCATTCAGTTTTAAAGTAGAAAGCATACTCCCCATACCATCATGTAATTCTGTTGCAATTCTTTTACGCTCTTGTTCTTCACCCAATAATAATGCTCTCTTTACTTCATATTGTTTTTGATTCAACTCTTTCGTTTTCTCTGAAATTTTTTCTGATAAATCTTTATTAATGTTCTCTCTGTATTTGTTTAGCTCCTCTAATTGATCAATCATTTGCAACTGTATTTTATCTTTCTCTCCCTTATAAAACCTAAACCTGTCTAACAGAGCTAATGTTAACATTGTAGAATTTAGTACTTCACCAAAAAGTACATATTCATTTGTAAATACATTATTGTGCTCTCTCATTATTGAATAAAACATTATCGTAAAAAATGCTTATAAAAGAACCTATAATGCCCAATACAAAGAATCGAGCTGGTAAATAATTTTTTGCAAAGAAATATATTGCTAATATGATTAAGCCAAAATAGAATGGTGGTATCATTCTATACAATAACCAAATTGATGCATAATAAATATCACCTTCAAATAATGAACCCAGTATAACAAATACAGCAAATACTTGATATACTTTAATTAATACTACTTGCCACCTCTTAAATTTATTGCGATCTACAAACGCTAACAAAAATGAATGTCCTGATATTATCGTTAACGACATTAATATCGGCACCGATCGATCTGCCCAAAATGTAAAATCAGGCCAAATATATATCGCCGCAAATCCGCTCGTTGATAACTGCAATAATGTTTGTGATGTTAAATATGATGCAAAATAGATGTATACATTTTCTTTTTATTAAAAAGAAAAACATAAATGATAATGCAGATAATGCTGCTAATATTCCATAATAAAATGAAATATTCGATTCTTTCTTTGATATATGTTCAATTAACCTGTCTTGTGAATACAATTGTAAAGGAGTATGTATTTTTCTACCCTTTAACTTAAATAATAAATATATCGTCTTCGTTTGATTATATGCTACTTTGATATTATAAATCGGATTGCGGTATTGAATCAATCTCTCTTATATTGGAAATGCATCTCCAGTTAATTGATGACTTAATTGCTGTTTCCCTTCATACTCAAAATACTCAACATAATTAATTAATGCATTATCTAAATACAAATACAATCTTCTATCTGAACTTGATTTATTACTGATAACTATCTTGATCCATAAATCATCTAAATATTCATCTTCAGCTAATATTAATAGTGGTGCATCATTTTTTTTGAAATATACTCCACCATTTACTATGTCTTCTATATCTATAACATTTTCATCTGAAGATGTATAGTCTAAAGATTTTCCTAACTCCAAATACTCAAAGTCATTTTCTATAAAAACAGTGTCAGTTTTACCAGCTGTTGCTTTGTAATGGCTTAATATTAAACAGAATAAAAGTAATAGCTTGAATTTCACCCTCAAATTTGATTATATTCTTTATTAATAAAAATACTTATTTATAGGTAAATGAAGTATTAATAGAATTGTCTCTATTTGTTTAAACTATAACTAAACTAATTTAAACACTAAGTAAAGAGTAATGCTAAAACATTACTCTTTTTTTGTTTACTGCCAAATTTTGGCACCACAATCTCTTATCTTTATTGCATGGATAAAGAGAGAATAAGAAACAACGAAAAGTTTCAAAAAGCCCTAAATACCCTTAATGATAAACAACGTGAGGCAGTTACTCAAATCGAAGGACCTGTTTTAGTTGTTGCCGGACCAGGAACTGGTAAGACACAGATTCTTGCAGCTCGTATTGGGCAGATCTTATTAGAGACAGATACTGATGCTCATAATATTCTATGTTTAACTTATACGGATGCTGGCACTATTGCCATGCGTAAGCGTTTATATGATTTTATAGGTCCAGATGCTTATCGCGTACACATATATACCTTCCACGCATTTTGTAATGACATCATTCAAGAAAATCTCGACTATTTCGGTAAACTTAATTTAGAACCTATCTCTGAATTAGAACAAGCTGCCCTCTTCAAAGATTTAATTGATACGCTACCTAATAATTCTAAACTTAAAAAATATACCGGGGATGTCTACTTCGAATCGAGTAGAATGAAAAATCTTTATTCTACAATGAAGAAAGAAAACTGGACGATCGATTTTCTATTAGAGAAAATAGACCTATACATAAAATATTTACCCACAAGAGATGAATTCATTTATAAAAAAGCTAACGCAAAAACAGGAATAAAAGCCGGTGATGTTAAAATTAATGATGTCAACAAAATCACTGACAAATTAGATTTATTAAAAGCTGCTATCAACGAATATCCTCGTTACCTAAAAAAAATGCAAGAACTCAATCGTTATGATTATGACGATATGATTGTTTGGGTACTCAACGCATTCAAGTCTGACGAAAATCTTTTGAGAAATTATCAAGAGAAATATCAATACATTTTAGTAGATGAATATCAAGATACCAGCGGATCACAAAATGAAATTCTTAGATTATTAATTTCTTATTGGGACCATCCGAATGTATTCGTAGTAGGTGATGACGATCAATCTATTTATCGTTTTCAAGGTGCTAACATCAATAATATATTAGATTATGCTAATGAATACGCAGAGGTTTTACATAAAATAGTTTTAACGAATAATTACCGCTCTACACAATCTGTTTTAAACGTCTCTAAAACATTAATCGAAAATAACTTTGAGCGTTTGACTAAACATCTCCACCTAGATAAAAATCTATTAGCTAGTAATGAGCTGTATAGCAACATGACAAAAAAACCTCTCATCCGTGAATACGAAACACCGATGCATGAGCTGGTTCATATTGGTGAAGAGATTAAAACATTAATAAAAAATGGAGTTGAGCCAAAAGAGATTGCTGTATTATATAGAAATCACGCACAGGCAGCTGAACTCGTAAACTACCTCCAAATAGATAATATCGGAATTAACATTAAAAGAAAAGAAGATATTTTATCGCTTGCCTTCACTGAAAAAATCATCAATATTTTAAGATACATCGCATCTGAAAGAGATACTCCATATAGTGGTGACCAATTGTTATTTGAAATCATGCATTATGATTTCTTTGATCTAGCACCTATAGATATCGCTAAAATTTCTGTGGATGTTGCTCATGAATCATACAAACAGAAAACTTCCATCCGCAAAAAATTATCTGAGTTAGCAAAAGCTGAAAAACCTGATTTATTTAATCAAGAAATAGAAACATCTATAAAAATATTTTCTGCTGATATTGAATACTGGATCAAGGAAAGTTATAATTACACTCTTCAAGAACTCTTCGAAAAAATAATTCTTCGTGCCGGTATATTAAATTATATCATGCATTCAGAGAATAGAGCTTATTATATGGATGTGCTCAGTACACTATTCAATTACCTAAAAGAAGAGAATAGAAAAAATCATGAGATGGATGTTGCTGGCTTTGTAGAGATGATCGACCTCATGATTAAAAATGGTATTCGATTAGAAATAAATAAATCTAGTTATAATGAAAACGGAGTAAACTTTATGACCACACATGGTTCTAAAGGATTAGAGTTTGATTACGTTTATATCATCTCCGTAAATAAAAAAGTATGGGATGTTAAAAAAGGTGGCAATAGAGAATACTCATTCCCCGATAATATTTTCACAAGTATTGTTGAGGGATCTGAACTTGAAGAATCTCGCCGCTTATTTTATGTTGCTCTTACTCGTGCAAAACACTCTTTAAATATTTCATATTGCGCAAAAGATGCATCGGGTAAAGATTTAGAATCATCACAATTTATTGCAGAAATTAGACAGTCTGATGACTATGAATTCGAAACAGTAAAACTTAATGATGATTTACTATTTAAATTCCAAAGTATCCCTTTCTTAGAACAAGAGAAACCTGTTATTCAATTAATCGATAAAAATTATATTGATGTTTTATTAGAAGGTTATACTCTAAGTGTTACCCATCTAAGTAATTACCTCGATTGCCCATTGAAATTCTATTTCCAAAATTTAGTGAGAGTACCATCAGGTAAGAGTCCGAGCGCTACCTTCGGACAAGCAGTGCATTGGGCCCTAAATAAATTATTTAAGAACCTAAAAGAAAACAACGAAGAGTTTGCTGGTTCAAATTATTTAGTAGATCAATTCAAATGGTATATGAACAGAAATAGAGATTCATTTACTAAAGAAGATTACAAGCGTCGATTAGAATATGGTGAAAAGATTTTACCTCAATACTATGATAGTCATGTAGAAACATGGAACAAAATAACATTGACTGAACATCCTGTTAAAAACGTTGAAGTAAACGGAGTGCCTATAAAAGGTAACCTCGACAAAATTGAATTCAATGGCAAAGAAATAAATGTTGTTGATTACAAAACTGGTAAATACAAAAACGCATTAGAAAAATTAAAAGCACCAAATGAAGCAAACGAAATTGGTGGCGACTACTGGCGTCAAGCAGTATTCTATAAAATACTTATCGATAACGATCGAAGCAAAGATTGGGAAGTAGTAAGTACTCAATTCGAATTTGTTGAACCTATTGATTTAAATAAAACAAAAACAACAGAAAAGAAAGTTGAGAAAGAAAACTATCCAACAGAGAAAGTAATTATCACTAAAGAAGATATTGAAATTGTAAAAAACCAGATAACCACTACCTACGAAAAAATATTAAACTACGAATTCAATGAAGGTTGCGGTAAAGAAGAGTGTCACTGGTGTAAGTTTGTCAAAACAAACTTTAAAGAACAAGATATAATGAAATCAGATGAAGAGTAAAGTTTTTTCAGCCTTTGGCTTTTTGAATACAATAGTTATTAGCCTAGTACGAACTTATATAATTAGAATAACTGCTTGAGAGTATTTCTCTCTGTAAACGTATCACACCCTTGTATTCAAAAATTCCAAAGGCTTATGCGATATTCTAGTAACTAGTTACTAGAATATACTACTAAGAAAAAATCTCTCTAACCTTTTAAATTTTCTAAATGAAAAGGTGTGATAATATTAATAGAAAATATAAAGTAATTACCGTTGCATTTTATTAAATTATTGCAGAGGAGCTAATTACTTTTTTCATTTAGAAAATTTAAAAGGTGAAGAAAGAAAAATTTATTTCAGATTGTATTTCTCCGAATACAATCTATACAATTCCTTCTGCTTATTATCTAAATCAATCTCCGCACCCTTAATAAAAGCTCGTGTTACATTCGATGTACGCATGTCTAATAAGTCACCATCAGAAATTAATAAAGTTGCATCTTTACCTATTTCTAATGAGCCTAGTGTTTTTGATACTCCTAAGACCTCGGCTGCATCTAATGAAACTGCTTTCAATGCTTCTTCTTTCGTTAATCCGTATGCTGCTGCAGTACCTGCCATAAATGGCAAGTTTCGTTGTTGCCAGCTACCATCTATCGATAAGCAGAAGGGTATACCTTTAGCTTTCAAAATACTTGCACGCTTAAATGGTAAATCAACATCTTCATCATCTCTATCTGGCAATGCATGTGGTTGCTCTAATATCATACTTACACCTTGCTCCTTTATAAAATCTAAGGTTGTAATTGCATCATTACCTCCTGCTAAAACCGGAGTGATTCCATATGATTTCGAGAAGTTTACTGCCGAAGTAATTTCTTTTGCTGAACCTACTGCAATGATTAATTTTTTCTTACCTGAAAAAATATCTCTCATTGCTTCAAACTTTAAATTCTTTTCAGCAACACTCGACATTTTTGAATAAGCATATGCTTCATCAAAAAATTTCTTCAACTCTAACATCGCTGATTCTGAATTTTTACGCTGCTCTTCTGCAGGTGGCGCCCACCAAGCATTGAACACACGCATACGCGGCCAATTTACATGCACCGCCAAATCTGTTTTGTACACTGCATCTTCCCAATTCCATCCGTCTAATTTTACCAATGATGATGTACCTGGTATCGATCCTCCTTGAGGTACTATCAATGCCGTTAAAATACCATTCGATCTAATAGTCGGAATTATTTTTGAATCTGTATTGTATGCAATAATTGAACGAACATTCGGATTCGTATTGCCTACCTCAGCATAATCAAGCGTTGCTCTTATTGATTCAATCTCCTCTAATCCGATTTTTGTAAAGGGTGCGATCAAACCCGGATAAATATGTTTACCCGTTGCATCAATAACTTCTGCACCCGTCTCTGATTGATTCGCATTACCTACATAGGTTAAAATTCCTTTTTCAAAAACGACAGTACCATTTTCAATAACTTGTGTATTACCAATGTGGATGGTAGCGTTCTTGATAATTATTTTCTTACTCTGCACCTTACTTGGCTTTTGTGCCCAAGCATTTACACTCGTAACAAATATTAATATGATTATGATTATCTTTTTCATCTTGCTTAGCTAATTAGTACGACATTTCATTTTCTGCATCATCGCAATGATATAATTTTCTCTCTGCCTTCGCTGGCTTTTGCGTTGGCATTCCGATTTTCTTTTGATCTAAAGATTTCTGAATTAATCGCTCTCTCTCTTTTCTAATATCTTCACGTAATTTCAAATCTCTCTCTGCATCAAAATAATCTACACCATCAACAAATGTTTTTACTGGCTTAGCATATATCGATAGTGGATGATCTGTCCAGATAACTAAATCTGCACTCTTCCCTGCTTTTAAACTTCCTACCTTATCATCAACGTGTAACATCTTCGCCGGATTTAAAGTAACCATTTTCAAAGCCTCTTCTTCTGTTACACCTCCATATTTTACTGCCTTCGCAGCCTCTTGATTCAGACGACGTGCCATCTCTGCATCATCCGAATTAATTGAAGTATTTACTCCAACTTTCGTCATAATCGCAGCATTATATGGTATCGCATCTATAACCTCATACTTATATGCCCACCAATCTGAGAAGGTACTCGCATTGGCATTATGCATTTTCATTTTATCAGCAACTTTATAGCCTTCTAAAATATGTGTGAAGGTATTCACATTGAAATTGAACATCTCTGCAACTTTCATCAACATATTTATTTCTGATTGTACATACGAGTGACAAGTAATAAATCTTTTCTTATTTACAATTTCTAACAATGCATCTAACTCTAAATCTCTTCTGAAACCAGGTGTCTTCATGCTTTGCTCATATTCTTTCGCTCTTGTAAATGCATCTATATATACTTGCTCTACACCCATTCTCGTCTGCGGAAATCTTACTCTATTATTATCTCCCCAATTCGATTGCTTTACGTTTTCACCTAGTGCAAATTTTATAAATTGATCTGCTCCTTCAAACTTCAATTCTTCTGCCATCTTTCCCCAACGTAATTTTATCAATGCTGATTGTCCGCCCACTGGGTTCGCTGAACCATGCAATAATTGTGATGATGTTACTCCGCCCGCTAACTGTCTGTAGATATTTACATCATCTGGTTCTAATGCATCTCCAATTCTTACTTCTGATGTTACTGATTGTGTACCTTCATTCACTCCACGTGTTATTCCAATATGCGAGTGTTCATCAATGATACCTGCTGTTACATGTTTTCCTGTTCCATCAATTTGCTTTGCATCGCCAGCCACTATTGATTTCCCAACTTTCGCAATTTTTCCATCTACAATTAATACATCTGCATTTTCGATTTTACCTTCTGACTCATTCGTCCAAACAGTTGCATTTTTTATCAACCACTTTTCTGCCTTCGGTAAAGAAGTACTTCCATAAGCTGCAAATGGATAAACTATCTCTGCAACTTTTTCAGCTTCTTCTGCTTTTTTATTTTCTTCTTTCTTCTCTTCTATTTTCGATTTGAAATTAGCCGACCAAGTGATAACCGTACTCGCTGCCATACCTTCACCCATCATTTTAATAGTGTTATTATTACTTAGGATGGTACCGCTTAATCTAATTTTTCCTTTTGCTGAACTGTCTGATAAATTAAAGACCATTGAAATTTGATCTGCATTCCATTGATAGCTCAATTTTACATTAGAGCTATCTGATTTAAGTAGGCTTAACTCTGGTTTGTCTTTCGATCCTTTAATATTTAGTTCATATGATTTACCATTTGATAATTTCAAATCATACTTACCTCTGATATCGAATGGCTTTGTTGTATTAATAACATATTGTGAACCCTCTACCCAATTTTCTAAAATAGAAGCATCTTCATCTGTTAATATATTTCCACTCGCTATTATAAAGTTTGCTTTTAGTCCAGCTTTTAAACTACCCACCTGATCTGCTACTCCTAACATTTGTGCAGGTACACTTGTCAATGACTGCAATGTTTGTCTCTCTGAAAGTCCAGCTTTCACTGCCTTTCTCAAATTACCATAAAACTCTGATGCCGATTTATTATCTGATGCAGTTATCGCAAAACGAATTTTTTCTTTTTCTAAATAAGCTGCATTGTATGGAGCTAGCTCCCAATGTTTCAACTCTGCTATGTTAACATTCAAAGCATCGTAATAATCTTCTACATCATAAACTTTAGGGAATGATAAGCCAATGATTAAATTCGCATTGATGTTTTTCAATTCTTTCAATCGCTGATATTCTGTACCATTTGATTTATAAACGAAACTTAGCGTGAACTCTTTTGCAATTTTATCAGCTCTAAAAATATCGTGAACATCCGTAACCTCAAATATTTTCAACATCGACTTCTGATTGTTCAATGCTTCGTATGAAAGATTATATTCTTTTTTATTTTTCTCATACCACATTGCATCATAAAAAGTTTGACGCAATAATGCGATACTACCCATTAATGATGAAGGGTAATCTTGTGTTGAATTACCTTTTGAAAAAGAATAATTAGCACTTACCTTATCTTTAACTACTACTAAATTTTCTTTATCAGTTTTTGTGTTCACTAATACAGAGGTACCTCTAGCAATACCATCTTTTTGCAAACTCATCACCATACCAAAACCCATTTCTCTTAATGACTTTGCTTTATCGTCTGATACAGTAAACTCTTCGTTAGCATTATACTCTGGCTTAACAGCCTCGTTCCAATGATAAGCTCCTTTTTTATTTGATAAGAACTGCGGACCTCTATTGTTGTTGTTCGCGCGTTTTAACTCAGGCATACCATAACTAGTATACATGTCAATAAACGAGGGGTAAATAGTTTTACCTTCACAATTCACAACAATGGCTTCTTTAGGCACAGCTAATCCGGCACCTACATTCACAACCTTATTGTCTTTAATTAAGAGAGTCGCATTTTCTATAATTTTTTCGGCATCGATGTAAATTTTTGCATTCGTAAATGCATACATATTAGATCGAGAATCTTTAACACCGTTTATAGGAAACGTCTCTTGAGCCTGTACTGTAATCAAGCTGATAAAAAATACAGCAATAACACTTAGTAGTTTCTTCATTTGTTTAGTATTGAATATCTAATATACTTAATTAAAATCAACATCATAAATTCTCAAATAAAGCTCTGTATATCAAGTCTATTACAGTCACATTTTATTTACATACATGTATTACCAACGTTACATAAAAACAACATTATTTAATAGGGGCTATATACTTTTGTACTGTCGATATAATAAAAAAGAATTGTTCACCTTAATTCAAAATAAAATGAAAATGAAATTGTTCACACTGATCGCCCTAATAGTTATGGGTACAGTAAACATGGCAGCAGCTAGCGAAACAGTAGCTAAAGCAAATGCAGCAGATGTGCTTGCAAAAATTATTAAAGAAAAAGTTGATTTCCCACGCTTCTTAAAAGCTGATGGCGTAAAGACAACTTCTGTAATGGTTGAGTTCACTTTGAACGAAGAAGGCAAAGTAGATGTGATAAACACTAACGAATGCGATGCTAAAGTTCGTGATTATGTAATTCAACAAATTGAAGACATCAATTTATCAGGCGTAAACCACGAAGCTGATGAAGTCTACATGATTAAATTGAACTTCAAATTATTGTAAGTCTCATCATAGTTTGACGTTTATAGGGGAGCCTGTGACCGAAAGGTGCAGGCTTTTTTTATTTATAATACTAAAAGCTATATATTTGGAAAAAAACTCCCTTATGACGACAATTAGTTTAATTCACGTAGCCAGCGCAAGTTTATTCTTACTTGATTATGTTATTAAAACCATATTACTTCTTTCTGGAAGTACATCCTTAGAAAAATATAAAAAGGTTACTAAAGTACCTAGCATGATTATCAGCACTTTATTCTTAGTGTCGGGTATTTACATGATTGCTCAAATTGGTATGGCTAATGTAGGCGGATGGTTCCACTTGAAAGTTACACTCGTTTTAGTGGGTATTGTACTTGGAGTTATTGGCTTTAAGAAAAACAATAAAGCAATGGCAGTGATTTCTACCATTTTGTTCTTATACGTTTACGCTTTATCAGAAACAGAAACTAAAGATATTAAATTAGGTATCGGCAAGCCTTCTATGGCTGAAGTAGTAACTGATACTGCTGCTGCTAACTATGATATTTTAGTTCATGGTAAAGCTATATATATCAATAATTGTATGAGATGCCACGGTGAAGATGGTAAAGCTGGTATCAACGGCGCTACTGATTTAACTGGTTCTTTATGTGAGAACAGAGGATTAATTGGTATCATCAAACATGGCAGAAATTTAATGCCTGCTTACAAAGAGCAATTAACAGAACAAGAAATATTAGCAGTGGCAGAATATGTAAAATCAATTCGCGTACACAATGAAGGCGTTGATTCTACAGCTACTGACTCGGCGGTGATGGAATAACGTAGAATGACGAAAAGAAAATTACACGATACTGCAGCAAAGCAAGAAAGAGCGATATTAGTAGGTGTAATTACACCTGATGAAACCGAAGAGCAAGAACTCGAATACCTCGATGAGCTTGCTTTTCTGGTTGAAACCGCAGGTGGTAAATCTGAAAAATATTTTACTCAAAAACTTCAAAGACCCGATGTTCGTACTTATGTAGGCAAGGGTAAACTCGAAGAAATTATTGAATATGTAAAGGTCGAAGAAATCGACATCGTTATTTTCGACGATGAACTTACACCTTCACAATTACGTAACATCGAACGTGAATTAAAAGTTCGTGTACTCGATCGTAGTAATTTGATTCTCGATATTTTCGCTAGTCGCGCTCAAACAGCCCAAGCGAAAACTCAAGTTGAATTAGCTCAATTACAATATTTATTACCTCGACTTACAAGAATGTGGACGCATTTGGAACGTCAAAAGGGGGGTATCGGTATGCGCGGACCAGGTGAGTCACAAATTGAAACTGACCGTCGTATTATCTTAAATAAAGTTTCATTACTCAAAGAGAAATTAGAAATCATTGATCGCCAAAACGAAACACAACGCAGAAATCGTGGTGAGTTAATTCGTGTGGCATTGGTAGGTTATACCAACGTTGGTAAGTCAACTATCATGAATGTTTTATCTAAGTCTGAAGTATTCGCAGAAAATAAATTGTTCGCGACACTAGATACTACCGTTCGAAAAGTAGTAATTGAAAACTTGCCTTTTTTATTATCAGATACTGTCGGATTCATACGTAAACTTCCGCATCATTTAATTGAATGTTTCAATTCTACATTAGCTGAAGTGAAAGAAGCCGATATCTTATTACACGTTGTAGATATTTCACATCATAGTTTCGAAGATCATATTAACACCGTTAACGATACGCTGAAAGACCTAGAATCATTAGACAAACCAATGATTATGGTTTTCAATAAAGTGGATGCTTATAAAAATTCAGAACAACCAATGAGCATTAAAGATTTTAAAAATACATGGATGGCGAAAGCGAATGCTCCTGCAATTTTTATATCTGCTACTAAAAACGAAGGTGTAACTGAATTCAGACAATTACTTTACGATAAAGTGAAAGAGATGCACTTAGAACGTTATCCGAATAATCACTTATTGTACTAATTAAAATCCTTGCATATCAAACAAGCGTTTATAAACCCCAGCTTTATCTAGTAATTCTTGGTGTTTGCCTTGTTCAATAATTTCACCATGTTGCATCACTACAATTTGATCAGCATGTTGTATCGTAGATAATCTATGCGCGATAACAAGTGATGTTCTATTGCGCATTAAATTTTGAATTGCTTCTTGTACCAATCTTTCTGACTCGGTATCTAATGCTGATGTTGCTTCGTCTAAAATTAAGATCGGCGGATTCTTTAGTACCGCTCTCGCAATCGACAACCTCTGTCTTTGTCCGCCCGATAACTTCGAACCCCTATCACCAATATTTGTATGATAGCCTTGCTCCATCTTATGAATGAACTCATGTGCATTCGCAATCTTCGCAGCTTCTATCACTTGCTCTTCCGTTGCACTCTCATTACCAAAAGAAATATTTTTGAAAATGGTATCATTAAACAAAATAGATTCTTGCGTAACAATTCCCATCAAGTGATTTAGATCTGATAATTTTACCTTACGGATGTCAACACCATCAATCATTATTGCACCTTCAGTGACATCGTAAAAACGAGGTAACAAATCTGCCATGGTTGATTTACCTGCACCCGAAGCACCCACTAATGCAATCATCTTACCCTTCTCAACACTAAGATTCACATTGTTCAATACCTTTTTATCGGCATATTGAAAACTCACATTTTTGTATTCAATCTTATCTTTGAAATCAGCAATATGTATTGCATCATTTGATTCTTTTATCGCAACTTCATGTTCTAAAATTTCAAAAATTCTTTCACCAGATGCAATGCCTCTTTGAATATTTGTTAATGCTGAAGAAATATTTTTTGCAGGCACCAATATTTGTGAGTACAAAATAATATAGGTGATAAACTCAGATGCGTTCAAGTCAGAACGATTCTCTAATACGAGTTGACCTCCGTATAAAATAACTAAGACCACAACGCCCACGCCTAAGAATTCAGAGATCGGCGATGCCAATTCTCTTTTATTCCACATCGACTTTAAAACACTTCTATATTTAGAATTTTGCTCGTCGAACTTTTTGTTGACATAAGCTTGAGCATTAAATGCTTTAATAATTCTGATACCAGAAATACTTTCTTCAATGATGCTTAATATATTTCCTAAAAGTGTTTGCCCCATCTTCGCATCTTTTCTCAACCTTCTCGAAATAGTAGTAATAACAACACCCGATATCGGCAATACAATTAACGTAAACAATGTCAATTTAAACGACATCGTAAACAATAGAATAATATAACCAACAATCATCAATGGTTCTCTGAATACAACTTGCACAGAGCTTACTACGGATGTCTCGATTTCATTAACATCGTTCGATAAGCTCGACATAATATCACCCTTACGTTGATTATGAAAATAACCCACATGTAAATCAGTGATTTTTTTGAACAAGCTTTCACGAATATTTTTAATTACATAAGTACGCATAGAGGTCAATACTCTTTGCGACCAATAGCGAAACATGTTTGCGAAGAATACAGAGATGATAATGATAGCACATACAAATTGTAAGGCACCTGATTGCCCATATTGAGAATATATTTTATAGAAATAATAATCAAATAATGATGAAGCATAATCGATGCTTAAGCTAAAACTTGGCAATGAAGTAATGGTCTTTGGCTCCACTTTTTCGAAAATCACATTCAACAAAGGAATCAGCAATGTGAAATTCACCAATCCGAATAAGACCGCCAAAACCGCTAAAACAGCGTATTTAGGCACAAATCTGTTCAAGGGGCGGGCAAAAGCGAGTATTTTAAAATATATTTTCATTGACCATGCAAAATAATACAATTATTTCAATAGATAATAGCTAATTAGAATAGTATCTTTGTTTTTGAATATGATTAGTATAATAACGGCTATTCACAATCAATTAGCCATCAATAAAATATTTTTAGAATACCTGCAGAAATACACTTATCACCCATTCGAACTCATCATTATTGATAATAATTCTACCGATGGTAGCAAAGAGTTCTTCAAAGAAAATGGTGCAGTGGTAATTGAAAATGCAGCCAACTATTCATACCCTTACACTCAAAACCAAGGAATCAAAATTGCAAAGTATGATACTTTTGCATTTTTGAATAATGATATAACGGTGGCTAAGCACTGGGACAAGCATTTATTAGAAAGCATGTCGCATAATGGTTTAGATGTGATAACTATTTGTGGAATTGAAAGAGTAGAGAGTTTAGAAGAGACAAAGCGTATCGGTAGAAAATGGAAAAAAATTAAAAACGTTATTTCCTTTTTTAACAGATCAGAAACAAGTTTCAGATTGATGCATAAATTAATGTATGGCAACTGGGAGAAATTCTGTGATGAACGATACAATAAATTTAAGTTACAAACCGTAGAAGGTTTCGTTGGTAACTCAGTTTTATTTAATCGCAAAGCATTAGATTTATTAGGCTTTTGGGATGAGAGAATACAAGGAGCAGATTTTGATTTATACATCCGCTCTAAAAAAAGAAATTTAGAACAAGGTGATATTAAACCATGCCATATAGCATTAGATGTTTATAATCATCATTACATAAGAGTCACACTTAAGTCGAAGCCACCAGTATTTGTTGATGCTGGCAATATGATAGCTTTAGAAGAAAAGTGGACAAAAGAAGAATTAACATTATATTTAAAAGACAATCTGCATACCTGATATGGAATCGAAAAGACAACAGAAATTTGCGAGAATAATTCAAAAAGAATTAAGTGATATTTTTCAAAAATCAGGATTATCATTTCATGGTAATACGATTATCACTATTACTATGGTAAGAATATCACCAGACTTATCGGTAGCGAGAGTATATTTAAGTTTCTTTAATTCTAGCAATAAAGAACAAATGTTAAATGAGATTAAAGTTCAAACCAAAGAGATAAGATTTAAACTAGGTGAGCGTATTCGCAATCAAGCGAGAATAGTTCCACACTTAGAATTCTTTATCGACGATTCAGCTGAATATGTTTCTCGTATGGATGAATTATTTAATCGCATCAATAAAAAAGAAGATGAAAACTAGTTCGTTACTAAGAGAGCCTGCTAATTTCTACACACATATTATACCTGCAATTTTAGGTATACCTGCAGGTTATTTTTTAATGTTAAAAGCAGATACCAATATTGAAATACTATCAGTATTAATTTACACTGTTTGCTTTGTTTTATTATTTGCATCATCCGCATTATACCATGGCATCCCTAAAACTGCCGAAGGTATTAAGCAATGGCGCAAGTTAGATCATGCAAGTATTTACTTAATGATTGCCGGCACCTACACTCCGACCTTAATAGCATTGTATGAGGGTTGGGTATTCTGGACATTATTAACCTTACAATGGTCGATTGTTGTATTCGGTATTTGGTCAAAAATTTCGAACCGATTAATGCATCATAAATTATCGCTGATTTTATATTTAGCAATGGGCTGGATGGTGCTATTAGGAGTGAAGACACTCTACGTAAAATTACCATTCGATGCATTGATGTTATTATTTGGTGGAGGGGCATTCTATTCTTTCGGAGCCTGGATCTATCATTTAGACAAGGTGAAGCCCAACAAAGGATTCCATGAAATATGGCACCTCTTTGTTGTAGGAGGCGCCACATGTCATTATTTCTATACTTATTATTTTATTTTCTAAACGAGGTTTGCAGAAATCAAACGCATAAACTCAGAGCGAGTTTTTTCATTTTCAAATGCACCTGTAAATGCAGAAGTAGTAGTTACAGAATTCTGCTTTTGAATACCACGCATGCTCATGCATAAATGTTTACATTCAATAACCACTGCAACACCTGCTGGCTGTAAAGTATTTTGAATACAATCTCTAATTTCATTTGTTAATCGCTCTTGTACTTGCAATCTTCTTGCAAAGGCATCTGCGACACGTGGAATTTTACTCAAGCCTACTATATGTCCGTTTGGTATATAAGCAATATGCGCCTTACCAAAAAATGGTAAAAGATGATGCTCACACATTGAATAAATTTCAATGTCTTTAACAATCACCATTTGCGAATATTCTTCTTTGAACATGGCAGATCTTAAGATATCAGCCGGATTTATATCGTAACCATGTGTTAAGAATTGCAAAGCTTTTGCAACACGTTCAGGCGTTTTTAAAAGTCCTTCGCGTTCTGGGTCTTCACCAATATCAGATAATATGCTTTTATATTTCTCAGCAATTTTGGCAATAGTTTCTGGATTGTACTTATCAATTTTCAGATAACCATCCATTTCATTTTCTTCAGCCATATTATTATCCATAATATTCTACAAAATTATTTTCAGTTTCGTACAACTTCACGCTATGCAATACAGCTTCCGTTTTAGAAATAGGTCCAACTAATTGATTCCAAATCTCTACCGCCAACACTTCAGTCGAAGCCATTTTGCCTTGCATAAAATCAACATCGATATTAATATTCTTATGATCTAATTTATCGATCACTTCTTTGTTAATTATGTCGCGCAATTCTTTTAAGTCGATAACGAAACCAGTCTCCGGATTTATCTCACCCTTAACCGTAACATACAATTCATAATTATGTCCGTGCCAATTCGGATTCGAGCATTTACCAAAAACTTCCGCATTTTTCTGTTGCGACCAATCTTCTCTAAACAATTTATGAGCGGCATTAAAACGCTCTCTACGTGTGATGTGAATCATTTTTTAGGTTTGAATAACAAAGATAAGGGTTTTTTGGCTGAATCGTGATAATGTGACTGGTAACCGGTGACTAGTGACTAGAATATTTCGAAGACTTATGCGAGTATTTAAGGGATGCTAATAGTGAAGCTTAGTGCTTAAAGTAAAACCAAAGACCTTATCTACGCCCGAAAAATCTCCCCAACCTTTTAAATTTTGAAATGAAAAGGTGTGATAATGACAATAGAAAATACAAATTAATGACCGTTGTACTTATTAAATTATTGCAGAGGAGCTAATTACTTTTTTCATTTACAAAATTAAAAGGTAAAAAAGAGGTATTAAAATAATTCTGCGATTCTTTTCTAAAGAATCGCTATTTTTATTTTATGAACATCCTTATCGTTTCTGCTACAGAATTCGAAATCGCTGAAATGCGCTGGTACATCCCTGTGAAAGAAAATGTCAATATTGACTTTCTTATCACTGGTGTGGGCATGATCAACACTACCTTCGAGCTTACAAAATGTCTTAGTAATAAATCATACGATTATGCCATAAATCTTGGTATCGCTGGTGCGTTCGACAGAAATATTGAAATTGGTGATTGTGTTTGGGTGCGTAAAGATTTGTTTTCTGAAATGGGAGCTGAAGATGGTGATGATTTTTTGAGTTTGATACAATTAGGACTTCAACGTCATGATGAGCATCCATTTGTATGGGGTGAACTTAAACCCCATCTCAATAAAGAGCTCTCTACTTTGCAAAAACTAAAACAAGTGAGAGCTATCACCGTCAACAAAGTTCATGGTAATAATGACTCTATCATGAAAACAAGTTTATTATTGAGTCCGCAAATAGAAAGCATGGAAGGTGCAGCCTTCTTCTACGTTTGCATGAAAATGAACATTCCTTGTATACAAATTAGAGCCATTTCAAATTATGTCGAAAGAAGAAATCGCGAGAACTGGAATATACCTCTTGCTTTAGAAAGTCTTAAGAATACGAGTGTTTCGCTTTTGAATGAGATTGCATAATTGACTTATACATTATTGATATTTTCTTTTATCTCACTCGCTAATATATTGCTCTGTTTTGAACTAAACCATGAAGCAATAAATGATATGCCCATCACTGTTAAAAACACCAAGAAGTAATCTCTATAAATTAATTTAATCGGATATGCTTGTATTAAAAAATCTTCTGAACCGCTGATTTTGATGATGCCATATTTTTCTTGTAAGAAAACAAATATTGATCCTAATAGTAATCCGATGATCACTCCAATAAATGATATCAACAAACCTTGTATTAAATAAACTTTTCTAATTTGTTCATTACTTAATCCTAATGTATTTAAAATGGCAATATCTTTTTTCTTATCAATAATCAGCATCGTGATCGCTCCAATGATATTACTAATAGCTACAGTTAATATAAAAGTTAAAATCAAATAAACTCCCCAACGCTCTGTATTTAATACCTTGTAGAGCATCTCGTTTAATTCAAATCGATCTTTTACTATGAACTTTGAGGGTAATACTTTTATCAATTCTGACTTTATCGCATTCATCTCTTTTTCATCATTCAAATAAAATTCAATTGCATTTATATTTCCATTCGTTTGAAATAATTCTTCTGCTTTTGCTAATGATACAAAACAAGTATTTTGATCCATGTCTTGCTTCACAGAAAACATTCCAGCCGGATAAAGTTCCACTCTGTTTAAAGCAGCACTCGGATCTAGCATATTAATTTTTTTCTCAGGCTTGGGCGCGAACACACTTACCGATTGAATATTTTGAGTAACATCAATACCTAATTGATACGCAATGCCCATACCCATTACCATGTATTCGGTATACTCATCTTTAAATTTAAATACACCTGCCGATAAAGATTCTTTTAAATTTTTCTGCTTCAAAAATTCTTCACTCACTCCTTTAATTTTAGAATAATAAGGAGTTTGTAAATACTTTAACATTGCATGATTTTCATACACACGTACTACTGATGCTTTTGAATTGTAATCAGTTAAAAATTTTTGAACATCCGCATAATTAAAATCAGATTCGTTAGCGACTTGTATTTTTAAATCTGGATTTAACTGCTTGTAATATTTTAAATTTAAATCTTCGAAACCGTTGAATACAGAAAGAATTATAAACAATGCAGCTGAACCTACACATACACCAATGATTGAAATCAAGGAAATGATATTAATCGCTTGTGTCGATTTCTTTGAAAATAAATATCGCTTGGCTATGTAAAAAGGTAAATTCATTTAGCTATTAATAAATGGGTTGTATTGTTTCTCGGCAGAAATAGTTGTCGATGGACCATGCCCCGGGTACACCACTGTTTCAGCGGGTAAATTCAATAATCGATTTTTAATTGATCGAATTAAAGTCGGATGATCACCACCTGGTAAATCTGTTCTGCCTATGCTTCTGTAAAATAATACATCGCCCGCGATTATGAAATTTTGTTTGGCGTTGTAGAAACAAACGCTACCCGGACTGTGACCAGGGCAGAAGAGAACTTCGAGTGTATCATCACCAAAATTTATTTGTTCGAAGTCTAATAAGAAATCTTGCGATTCTGTAGCTTCTTGATAAACGAAACCGTAATTACTTGCATATGTTGCCACCGCTCTTAATACCGGAAGCTCTAATTTATGCATTCGAGTGATTAATCCGTATTTCTGCTCAATAAAATTATTGCCCAAAACATGGTCAACATGACAATGAGTGTTCAACAATAACTTAATTTCAATGTTATTATCAGTAAGAAATTGGCTTAATTCTTGTTTTTCGTATTCTTCGTAACATCCTGGATCAATAAGAATAGCCTCATTTTTCTCATTATAGAGCAAATAAGTGTTCTCTGAAAAGGGATTAAACGTAAAAGTCTTAATCGTTAACATAGAACAAAAATGATAAAATTTTAGAGTTCTAAGGCTATAAAGGGAAATATTTCGTTAATTTAATGCTCCTTTAAAAGGGCTTATTGAAAATGTATAAATTTTACTTGAGATTTTTATTGATATTCTTTGTTGGCTTGATGTCAACATCTCAAAAAATTTATGCACAAGCACAAGGTACTCAAACTGAATTCGGAAAGAATAGAGTTCAATACAAAGACTTCCAATGGTTCTTCTATCGTTCACCACATTTCGATACTTATTATTATAAAGATGGTAAAGAACTTGCCGCAATGGTTGGTAAAATTGCTGAACAAAATTTAAAAGATATTGAAGACCTACTCGACTATAAATTAGAAGGTCGAATAAAAATTTTATCGTACAATAAATTATCTGATTTAAAGCAAACCAATCTCGGACTCGTAACAGATCAACAACAAAATACTGGTGGTGTTACTCAATTAATTGGTGATAAACTTTTTGTTTACTTTGATGGTAGTGCTATTGAACTTCAAAAACAAATTAGAACTGGTATTGCAAATATTTTAATTTCTGAAATGTTATACGGAGGGAATCTCCAAGAGAAATTATCAAACGCTACTTTACTCACATTGCCCGATTGGTTTTTACCCGGCTTAACATCATACATTGCTGAGGAGTGGAATAACAAACTCGACAATGATTTAAAAGATGGTATTCTAAGTGGAAGGTTCAAAAAATTTAATCGTATAGCAGAGAAAGATGCTGTGGTTGCTGGGCATTCGATCTGGAAATATGTAGTTGATAATTATGGAATGGCCTCTGTATCTAACATTGTTTATATGACACGTGTGAATAGAAATGCGGAGAGTGGTTTTATGTACATCATCGGACTTGACTTTAAAGAATTAGGTCCGCTCTGGTTAGAATACTACAAAAACCTTTACAAAAACGATGACCTAAATAAGGAACTTTTCAATAAGAAAGAAATAGTAATACACAAGAATAAAAAGCGAAAAGCAAATTTACCTTATACGCAATTTAAAGTTTCGCCCGACGGAAAATCATATGCATACATTCTTAATAAGAATGGAAAATATTTTGTTTACATCCATGATATAAAAGAGAAAAAGACAAAGAAGATTTTCAAAACAGGTATGCGTGCTTCATCATTTAATGTAAGTGGTAATGAACCAATACTGAGTTGGCATCCGAATAGCTTTTTTCTAGCTATTGCATATGAGCACAAGAGTAGAGCTTTAGTTCAAATCGTAAATCTTCGTGATAAAAAAGAATCTGTCTCGGCAAACATGTATAAATACGAGAAGATTTTAGATTTTGATTATTCAAGTGATGGTAGAAAATGGGTGATATCTGCGGTGCGTAACGGACAGTCAGATATATTTGTTTACGACATTCCATCGAGGAGAGATGAACAAATTACGAACGACTGGTACGATGACTTACATCCGAAGTTTATAAAAAAATCAGGCAAAATAATTTTTAGTTCAAATAGAGTGGCTGACAGTATTAAGGTAGAATCGTATTCGAAATCTCCGATGTTTAATACTTACGATTTATTTATTTACGATTATGATAAGAAAGATCCAGAATTAACTCGTGCAACTAACACTCCATATATCAATGAGATAAAACCATTAGAAATTGACACATCAAAAGTTGCATTTTTAAGTGATGAATCTGGTATCATTAACCGTAACATACTAGTATTTGATAGTGTTCTGGCCTTTCAATACGATACCACTATATTTTGGTACGACACAACAATATCAGTATATAGAGATACATTTAGCACTTATGTAGCAAGTAATTATTCAAGAAATATCTTAGATCATGATCAATCAAAACGATCGAAGCGTTTCACTGAAATAATTTCAAATAATAATCAAACACAACTTTATATAAAGCCACTGAATAAAAGTATTTCAGATTCGAGTGGAATTATTTTTACACCATTCTCTTTAAAGATTAGAAAAAATCAAGAACAGAAGATGGCCAAATTTGCAGAATTGCAAAGGCAAGATTCAATCGCAAGAGCAGATTCTATTCGAATGCAAAGCATTACCGATTCATTGTTGCGATTAGAAAATGATACATCTTTTGTTGATCAAAAAGTTATTGGTTCTGGCTTTGATACCTATTATTTTCAATCAGACTTCCCTAGAGAAAAATCAGATAATACAGTTGCTGTCACACAAAAAACTGGAAAAGGATATCAGATTGTTTACGTCAAGCAAAGAGAAAATAAAACGAATAATATTAAGACTATGAGCCTCGATGACTTCTTTAAGAAATCGTCGCCAAGGCCATATACACCAGAGGTTTCAACGAATTATGTGGTGAGTCAAATTGATAATAGTTTAATTACAAATACGTATCAGCAGTTTACCGGGGTCGGACCAATCTTTGTGAATTCAAACATTAATGCCTTGATAAAAATTGGTACTGCAGATTTGATGGAAGATCACAGAATTGTCGGAGGTTTCAGACTTGCAGGTAATTTAACAGTGCCAGAATATTTCTTGAGTTATGAAAATTTAAAAAAGAGAATTGATAAACAATTTATTTTCTACAAGCAGGGTGGTGATGATTTCTTTGGAATTGCGGCTGTGCGTACAAATAGTTATGAATTTAAAACTATTTTAAAATATCCTTTTAACGAACAGCAATCACTTCGTGGTTCGGTGTTTTATAGAAGAGATGAAACGATTGTATTAGGTACCGATAGTTTTACATTGAACATCCCGAATTTCTATAGAAGTAATATCGGTTTCAGACTTGAATATGTTTATGATAATGTGCGCAACAAAGGCTTGAATTTATTTAATGGTACTCGTTTTAAAATTTATGTTGAGCAATTCAAAGAAGTAGGTAATGCTTCAGAGAATATGATCAACTTGGGTTTCGATTTTAGACATTATCAAAAAATACATCGTCAAATTATTTTTGCGAGTAGGGTAGCAGGATCTAGTTCTATTGCAAAACAAAAAGTGATGTACTATTTAGGTGGTGTTGATGGTTGGTTAATACCTCGTTTCAACAACGAGATACAAGTTGATAGAAATCGATCATATAAATACCAGGCATTAGCCACAAATATGAGAGGCTTCACTCAGAACATTCGTAACGGAAATAATTTCTTGGTGATTAATACAGAAGTGCGTGTACCCATATTTGCTTACTTATTAAACAGACCCATTAAATCTGATTTCGTAAAGAACTTTCAATTGATGCCATTCGCAGACTTAGGTGGAGCATGGGTAGGCAACGACCCGTTCAGTTATGAAAATAGATTTAACAGAATTGAAGTACAAGGCGACCCAGTAAATGTGGTTGCCATTCAATCAAAATTTCCAATCGTTGGAGGCTTTGGTTGGGGTGCAAGAACCAGACTATTGGGCTACTTCGTTCGTTTCGACATGGCATGGGGTGTGCAGAACAGCACGGTCGCAGAGAAACCTGTTTACTACGTTTCACTTAGTTTAGATTTCTAAAATAGCTCTTGATTATTTATGCAGGTTTTTAATTAATCCTGCATTCTTGCGGTATACTGGTGGCACGACTTAAGTCGTGCCACCAGTATTAGTATTTTGTGGCTTAAACACCCCAAAAAAATAGTTTTTATTAAACAACACCACCGACAACAAAAGTATACCATATGCTATCACCTTCTGCAAATTAATTGCTTCGTCGAAATATAAAAACGCAACTATAAAGGCTATAATCGGATTCAAATAAATCAATACCCCCATAGTCGATGATGGTAATCCCTTCAATGCATACAAACTCAAAAACAATGGTATGATTGTAAATACTAATGATATGATAACTATCTGTGTCCAGAAATGAAAATCATTCGGTACTACCAAATTATCTGAGAACGTAAATGGTACAATGAACACACATGAAATAATTAATTGTATCAACAACACATTTAATTTATCAACGCCTTCAATTCTTTTTTGAATAATTAAATAGCCAGCATATAATGCTGCGATGATGACTGAATAAATTACTTCAGTGATGAAACCCATTCCCAACATCACTATACTTACTAAACACAATGCAATCGATAGCCATTTGATTTTGCTCAACTCTTCTTTTAAAAAGATGAATGCAAATACAGCGGTAACGATCGGACATACCATGTACGCAAAGGCTCCGGCTTGTACACTCACATGATTGATCACATAGATAAATGCAAACCAATTCAATGTGACTAACACACTTGAATAAAAAATTCTTAGTAATAACTGTCGTCGATTATTTTTACTTAATGACTGAATAAAATTCAAATCATTTTTAAAAGTTGCTTTTCTAAAAATTAATATGATTGCGGATGTGAGCAATAAAGCAGTGAATACTCTAAAGATTAAAATATTCAATGAAGGGTAATCTTTTATAGATCGAAGTGATAATGAGAAGAAGCCCCATATGACTGATGATGAAGCTCCTGCTAAAAAATATTTTGCTCTAGAATTCAACTTACGCTTTTACTGCAATCATTGAAATCTCAACGTTCACATTTTTTGGTAATCCTAATACAGCAACCGTTTCACGAGCTGGGTAATCACCAGAAAAGTAAGTATGATACACCTCATTCACAATTGCAAAATGTGCCATGTCTGATAAGAAAATACTTGTCTTCACAACATTTGAAAAATCCATTTCCGCCTCACGTAAAATCGTCTTCAAATTTTCCATCACCTGATGTGTCTCTACTTCTATATCACCAACCAATAAATGATCATTCTCCGGATTAATAGCTATTTGTCCGGAAATATATAATGTATTATTCGCAAACACCGCTTGACTGTATGGGCCAATTGGCGAAGGTGCTCTTTTTG
Organism: bacterium; assembly: GCA_046305595.1. Lineage (GTDB taxonomy): Bacteria > Bacteroidota > Bacteroidia > Sphingobacteriales > Sphingobacteriaceae > JAEYZM01. The sequence continues at coordinate 8,694 of JBKCCA010000461.1, read as the reverse complement.
TATTAATAATTTGCTTCATAAAAATTGTATTAAGTACAAAGTAATATGTATTAGGTATTAGGTATTAGGTATTAGGTATCATGTACTTAATACTTTGTACATAATACTTAATACAGTTAAAGAAGTCTCCTAATCAAATAAATGATCAACCCTACCAAAAACACAATAATAGAAATTTTATTGATCGTGTGCATGGCCTTTAAATTAAAGCTACTCGGGCGATTAGGATCTTTTTTTCTAAAGAAATAAGTTAAAACCTCTTTCATAATTTTATATTTAATAGTTCATTAAATCTTTACCTATATCTCTTCTAAAATATTTCCCTTCGTACTGTATTTGCTCTGCATATTTATTCGAACGATTCAATGCTTCTTCTTTGCTCGAATCTAAACTCGTCACTGCAATTACTCTTCCTCCACTCGTAACAACTTTTCCATCTTTCATACTCGTACCTGCATGAAACACATGGCTGTTATGAATGTTTTCTAATGCTGTAATTTCCTTTCCTTTTTCATAATCACCAGGGTATCCGCCTGAAACTAACATCACCGTTGCTGCATGACGAGGGTCAATCTGAATTCTCTTATCTGACAATCTCGCATCTGCCACCGCCATAAATAAATCTACCAAATCATTTTGAATTCGCACCAACACACTCTCCGTTTCTGGGTCACCCATGCGCACATTATACTCAATAACATATGGCTCTCCTCCAACATTCATCAATCCGATGAAAATAAATCCTCTGTAATCTATTTCTTCGGATGCCAATCCTTCTACTGTCGGTATCACAATTCGCTCCTCTACCTTCTTCATGAACTCCTCATTTGCAAAAGGCACCGGTGATATCGAACCCATTCCACCAGTATTCAATCCGCTGTCTCCCTCACCAATTCTTTTATAATCTTTAGCCTCTGGCAATATCAAGTAATGAAAATTATCTGACAAGACAAACACTGATAATTCTATACCCGATAAAAATTCTTCTACGACAACTTTCTGACTCGCTTCACCAAACTTTGCTTCTGCTAACATCAATCGTAATTCTTCTTTCGCCTCGTCTCTATCATCGCAAATCAACACTCCCTTACCCGCCGCTAATCCGTCGGCCTTCAATACAATCGGTAATGTATGCTGATCTAGATACGCTAATCCTTTTTCTAATTCTTCTTTTGTAAATGTTTCATACGCAGCAGTTGGTATGTTATGTCGCTGCATAAATCTCTTGCTGTAATCTTTGCTGCCTTCTAATTGAGCACCTTCTTTACTCGGACCAATAACCGGTATATGCATGATCTCTTCATCATCTGCAAAGAAATCTACAATACCCTTCACCAATGGATCTTCAGGTCCGACTACCACCAAACTAATATCATTCTCCACACAGAAATTCTTGATCGCATCAAAATCTGTAGCACTCATGTTTACGTTAATTCCGTATTCGGATGTTCCCGCATTTCCAGGTGCAACATACAATTGTGTACAATCTTTACTTTGAGATATTTTCCAAGCAAATGCCGATTCTCTGCCCCCTGAGCCTAATAGTAAAATGTTCATTATTGAATTGAATTTGAGCAAAAGTAATAAATAAAAACGTATTGAGTACTGCGTATTGAGTACTGCGAAATCGTTCTTAACCCTTAATTCTTAACTCTTAATTAGCATTCTGAATCTTTAATTCTGAATCTAAACATTATATTTGTACTTATGCCATTCTGTCAAATACGCCTATTGGCAAGACTTTTGGTAATTAATAAAGAATTATAATTAAAAATACATGTCAAATTTCATTACTTCTTTTGTATCCAAGTTATTCGGGAACAAATCAGATAGAGATATAAAGGAAATTACTCCGGTTGTAGAGAAGATTAAAGCTGAATATGAAAAATTGCAGTCAATTAGTCATGATGAGCTGAGAGCTAAAACCCTCGATTTCAAAAAAAGAATCAAAGAGCACACATCCGAAGTAGCCTCTGAAATAAAAAGCATTAAAGATAGAGTTGAAAGCGACCTTAGCATCGACATGACTGAGAAGGTTGATTTATATACGCAAATCGATAAGTTAGAGAAAAGAGAAAACGAATTCATCGAAGTTACTGCTACTGATGCTGACAAAGAATTAGCTGCCTACAAACAAAACGTTGCCATCAAAGGTGATAAAGCTTTGCATCATCGTTCATGGATTGCCGCTGGTAATGAAATGACTTGGGGCATGGTGCACTATGATGTACAGTTAATCGGTGGTTATGTACTTCACTCTGGTAAAATTTCTGAGATGGGTACTGGTGAAGGTAAAACTTTAGTAGCTACTCTACCTGCATACCTTAACGCTCTTGCTGGTAAAGGAGTTCACATCGTTACAGTGAATGATTACTTAGCACGTCGTGATAGTGAGTGGATGGGACCATTGTATGAATTCCATGGCTTAACTGTTGACTGTATTGATAAACATCAACCTAATTCTCAAGCAAGAAGAAATGCATATCAAGCTGATATTACTTTTGGTACGAACAACGAATTTGGTTTCGACTACCTAAGAGATAACATGGCGCATAGTCCAGAAGACTTAGTGCAACGTAAACTTCATTTCGCAATGGTCGATGAGGTTGACTCTGTATTGATTGATGATGCGAGAACACCATTGATTATATCTGGACCTATACCTCGTGGTGATCAACATGAGTTTTATGATTTGAAACCACGCATCGAACGCTTGGTGAATGCTCAAAAAAATTATTTGAACACTGCATTGTTAGATGCGAAAAAATTAATTGGGGAGAATAAAGTTGATGAAGGCGGATTAGCATTATTGCGTGCTTTCAGAGGCTTACCGAAAAATAAAGCATTAATAAAATTCTTAAGTGAAACTGGTAATCGTCAAATTTTAACGAAGACTGAAAACTTCTACATGCAAGATCAACAAAGAGAAATGCATAAAGTAGATGCTGAACTTTATTTTGTTATCGACGAAAAAAATAATTCAATAGAGCTTACAGAAAAAGGTATCGAATTAATTACCTCATCAGGTGAAGATGCTAATTTCTTTATACTCCCGGATGTGGGCTCTGAAATAGCTGAAATCGAAAAGGCAACATTGAGCGACGCAGAAAAGATTCAACGTAAAGATGAATTGATGCGCGACTTCTCAATTAAGTCTGAACGTATTCACTCAGTGAATCAATTATTAAAAGCATATACACTTTTCGAAAAAGATGTTGAGTACATCATCGATAGTGGTAAGATAAAAATTGTCGACGAACAAACTGGTCGTATCATGGAAGGTCGTCGTTACTCTGACGGCTTACATCAAGCAATTGAAGCAAAAGAAAATGTGAAGGTTGAAGATGCTACGCAAACGTATGCAACTGTTACACTTCAAAACTATTTCAGAATGTATCACAAGCTTTGTGGTATGACGGGTACAGCTACTACTGAAGCTGGTGAGTTCTGGGAAATTTACAAATTAGATGTTGTTGAAATTCCAACGAACAGACCTGTTTCACGTAAAGACAATGAAGATAAAGTTTACAAAACAAAGCGTGAAAAATACAATGCTGTTGTTGAAGAAATTGTAGAGCTAACATCCAACGGAAGACCAGTACTTGTAGGTACTACTTCTGTAGAGATTTCTGAATTGCTAAGTAGAATGTTGAAACTTCGTGGTATTAAACACCAAGTGTTGAACGCGAAACTTCATCAGAAAGAAGCCGACATCGTTGCCGAAGCTGGTAAGTCAGGTACTGTAACGATCGCTACGAATATGGCGGGTCGTGGTACCGACATTAAGTTGGGTGAGAATGTGAAAGAAGCAGGCGGACTTGCAATCATTGGTACTGAGAGACATGATTCACGTCGTGTTGATAGACAATTAAGAGGTCGTGCAGGTCGTCAAGGTGACCCAGGTTCATCGCAATTCTTCGTATCATTAGAAGATGATTTAATGAGGATGTTTGGTTCTGGTAGAATTGCATCGTTGATGGATCGTATGGGATTAGAAGAAGGTGAAGTGATTCAACATTCAATGATTACTAAATCTATTGAACGTGCTCAGAAAAAAGTAGAAGAAAATAACTTCGGTATACGTAAGCGTTTGTTAGAATATGATGATGTGATGAACTCACAACGTTCCGTGATTTATAACAAGCGTCACAATGCATTATTCGGTGAGCGTTTAGATGTTGATGTCGACAATATGTTAATCGATATCTGCGAAGAATTAGTCGCGCAATATCAAGATGAGAAAAATTACGAAGGCTTCAGATTAGAAATGATTCGTTTGTTCTCTGTCGATGTTGAGTTCTCTGAAGATGATTTCTTAAATTCTAAATCAGATAAAATTGTTGATCAATTGTATCATCAATTAAATGATTTCTACCAACGTAAATCAGCACGTATGGCTGAGATGACTTTCCCGGTAGTGAAAGATGTTTATGAGAACCGCGGACAAACGATTGAAAATATTGTAGTACCATTTACTGATGGTATCAAGCAAATACAAATTACTACGAATCTTAAAAAAGCATTCGATACACAAGGTAAAGATTTAGTAAAATCATTTGAACGTTCTGTAGTACTTGCATTAATTGATGATGCTTGGAAAGAACATTTACGTGAGATGGATGAATTAAAACAATCTGTTCAAAATGCAGTCTACGAACAAAAAGATCCTTTGTTGATTTACAAATTCGAATCGTTTGAATTATTTAAGCAAATGATTTCTACAGTGAACAAAGATACTTTGAGTTTTATATTTAAAGGTAGCATTCCGAGTCAAGCATCATCTGATGATGTGAAAGAAGCTCGTAACATGCCTCGTAACGATAGCAAAGTAAAAACTAGTAGACCAGAGAATTCAATCGCTGACCCTAGTGCAGGTGGTATACCTGAAATGCCTCAACCTAAAGCACAGCCAGTGCGTGTTGAGCAGAAGACAGGTAGAAACGATCCTTGCCCTTGTGGTAGTGGTAAAAAATATAAGAATTGTCACGGCGCTGCCGAAACAGTATAAATTATGAAAACTAGGTTTCTGTTTATTTTAATTCTTCTTTCAAAATTCGCATGGTCACAAGATACTGCAAAAGTAAATTGGATCATCGACAATAAAGTAGATGTACTTCTACAAAAGAAATTAGAATTAGATCAACAGAAACCGAGTATTCAAGGATTCAGAGTGCAACTATATTACGGAGGCAATAGAACCGAAGCCCTCGAACTCAAATCTAAATTTGCACAACTACACCCCGATGTAGAATCATACCTCATCTATCAACAACCATACTTCCGCTTACGTGTAGGTGATTTCAGATCTCGATTAGAAGCATACAAACTCATGAAGAAAGTTGAAAAAGAATTTCCTTCAGTGTTTATTGTGAATGATGAGATTAATTTTCCGAAGTAACTATTTCCCAAACTTCGAAGCCAACATCGCTAATTTTTCTTTCATACTTTGCTCATCTGATTTCTGCGGTTGACCTTCTTTTTTCTGTTGTGATTTTGGTTTAGGTGCTGACTCAGTTTTCATCGATAATGAAATTCTCTTGCGCGCAACATCCACCTCTAATACAGAAACTTTTACCTTCTGCTGAACCTTCAAAACTTTCGCCGGGTCATCAATAAATGTATTAGAAATATGCGATACATGCACTAAGCCATCTTGGTGAACCCCAATGTCTACAAAGGCTCCGAACTTTGTTAAGTTGGTAACGATGCCTGTTAATTGCATACCTATTCTTAAATCTTCGATGCTATTTACTCCATCAGTAAATTGAATGATTTCAAATTGCTCACGCGGATCACGCCCTGGTTTTGATAATTCACTCATGATATCTTTTAATGTCGGCAAGCCTACTTCATCAGATACGTATTTATTTAAATCTAATTTTTTTCGCAATTCATCACTGCTCATTAAATCTGTTAACGAACATTTTAAATCTTTCGCCATCTGCTCTACCAATGAATATCTTTCAGGGTGTACAGCGCTTGCATCTAAAGGATTTGCAGCACCACGTATACGTAAGAATCCTGCTGCTTGTTCAAATGCTTTATCACCTAATCGCGCTACTTTCTTTAATTCTGATCGCGACTTAAATGCTCCATTTGCATTTCTGAATTCAATGATGTTTTGTGCTAAAACCGGACCTAAACCCGATACGTATGATAATAATTGTTTCGATGCTGTATTTAATTCTACACCAACTGCATTCACCGAACTACTCACTACATCATCTAAAGATTTTTGTAATTTATTTTGATCTACATCGTGCTGATATTGCCCGACTCCAATTGACTTCGGATCGATCTTTACTAATTCAGCTAATGGATCCATCAACCTTCTACCAATTGATACAGCACCTCTTACAGTGATATCATAGTCAGGGAATTCTTCTCTAGCAACATCCGAAGCAGAATAAATAGAAGCCCCACTTTCATTCACCATTACCACCAATACATTTGGTAAATTCATCGCACGTATTATCGCTTCTGTTTCTCTACCCGCTGTACCATTACCAATCGCAATTGATTCAATATTATATTTATCAACTAATTGTTTGATGATCGCTTGAGCCTCTAATAATTTCTTCTGCGGTTCATGCGGATAAATAGTTGTGTTCTCTAATAATTTTCCTTGCTCATCTAAACATACCACCTTACAACCTGTTCTAAATCCTGGATCAATCGCCAATGTACGTTTTTGTCCGAGCGGCGCTGAAAGCAACAACTGTCTTGCATTCTCAGCAAAAACCTTGATCGCTTCTTCATCAGCTTTCGCTTTCGTAAATACTCTTGTTTCTGTTTCGATGGATGCTGCAAGCAATCTTTTGTATCCGTCTTTTATTGCTAATGCAACTTCATCAGCGCATGCATTTTTAGATTTTAAAAACATGCGATTTAATATTTCTATTGTCTCTTCTTCATCAGGTGAAATTTCTAATGATAAGAATAATTCTTTTTCACCTCTTCGCAATGCTAATATTCTATGTGATGGTGCATCTTTAACAGACTCAGACCATTCATAATAATCTTTATACTTAATACCTTCTTCTTCTTTTCCCTTAATAACTTTAGATCTAAACAAACCTTTCGTTAAAAATATCTCACGCACTTTTGCACGTGCTTCTGCATCTTCAGAAATTTTCTCAGCAATAATATCTCTTGCGCCTTGTAATGCTTCTTCAATAGTATTCACACCTTTCTCAGCGTCAATAAATTTTTCTGCTAATTCGATCGGACTCTTATTTTCTTGTTCGAAGATATCTAGAGCTAAAGGTTCTAAGCCTTTCTCTTTTGCAACACTAGCTTTTGTTTTACGCTTAGGTCTGTATGGTAAATACAAATCTTCTAAAACAGTTAATGAATCAGCAGCATTGATTTTTTCTTTCAACTCATCACTGAGTTTACCCATCTCTTCTAATGATTTTAATATCGCTTCTCTGCGCTTATCTAATTCTCTAAGCTGTGTAATTCTATCACGAATAGTTGCAACTTGTACTTCATCTAAAGTACCCGTTACTTCTTTACGGTATCTCGAAATAAATGGAATGGTCGCACCCTCATCTAACAATCCAACGGTTGCTTCTACCTGCTGCTCACGAACTCCTAGTTCTGAAGCAATGATTTTATTATAACTCAACATCTCTATAAATAATTACTAAAATGATGATTATTTATAGATAAGCACAAGCATTTTTTTCAACAAAATATCGGCCTTTACTATCAACTACTTAAATAAAAAAAGGAGCTGCATTCTATTGCAACTCCTTTTCTTTCTAGTCACTAGTTACAAGTCACTAGTCACGAAATATCTAGCTACTAGCTACTTCAATACTATTTCGACACGTACATCACTTCCTTCACCGCCTTAATTACTCTCGACGGATTCGGCAAGTACTCTTCAATTAACGTAGGTGCATAAGGCAATGGAACGTCACCGCCCATTACTCTTAGTATTGGAGCATCTAAATAATCGAATGCATCTTTTTGTACTTTGAATGCTACTTCTGTAGCGATTGAACCTAATGGCCATGACTCTTCAACAAATACCATTCTATTTGTTTTACGAATAGACTCAATTACGGTAGCATAATCAATTGGTCTTACTGTACGCAAATCAATCACTTCAGCATTGATGCCTTCTTTTGCTAATTCTGCTGCAGCAGCCATTACCACTTTTAACATTTTACCAAAAGTTACGATTGTTACATCTGTACCTTCTTGTACTACTTTTGCTTTACCAATTTCTATGTAATATTCTTCTTCAGGGACAAAACCTTTATCACCATACATTATTTCTGATTCCATGAAGATAACCGGATCTGGATCTAGAATTGAAGATTTTAATAATCCTTTTGCATCGTATGGGTTAGAGGGAACTACTACTTTTAAACCCGGACAGTTTGCATACCACGACTCAAAGTTTTGTGAGTGTTGTGAGCTTAACATACCTGCGTTACCAGTTGGACCACGAAATACAATTGGCACTGAGAATTGTCCGCCACTCATCGACATCATCTTCGCTGCAGCATTCACCACTTGGTCAATAGCTACTAATGAAAAGTTAAATGTCATAAATTCAATGATCGGTTTCAATCCGTTCATCGCTGCACCCACACCAATACCAGCAAAACCTAATTCAGAGATAGGAGTATCAATTACCCTCTTTGCTCCGAACTCTGCTAACATACCTTGACTTACCTT
>JBKCCA010000460.1:0-4687 GCA_046305595.1 bacterium | reverse complement strand
ACAATAGGAATCGTAGATAAATTATTCACTAGAGTAGGAGCTAACGATAATCAATCGACTGGTGAATCTACTTTCATGGTGGAGATGAACGAGACCGCTAGCATCCTGAATAATTTATCAGATAGAAGTTTAGTGTTATTAGATGAAATCGGAAGAGGTACTAGTACTTATGATGGTATATCTATCGCTTGGGCAATTGCTGAATACATTCACGATAATCAAAAAGCAAAAGCTAGAACATTGTTTGCTACACATTATCATGAGTTAAATGAGATGGCATCTCAAATGCCACGAATCAAAAATTATAATGTTTCTATTAAAGAGATGGATCATAAGATTATCTTTTTAAGAAAATTAGTACCCGGTGGCTCAGAGCATAGTTTCGGTATACATGTTGCAAAGATGGCTGGTATGCCGCCAACAGTATTGAAGCGTGCTAATGAAATTTTAGTTCAATTAGAAAAACAAAGAACCGAAGACCCGAGTGCTAGCACTGGCTTGCATTCTAAGAAACGTGCTAAAATTAATAAAGCAGAATTTCAATTAAGCATGTTCAGTATAGATGACCCAGTGTTGATTAAGATCAGAGACAGCGTAAAAGATTTAGATGTAAATTCATTAACACCTGTTGAGGCTTTAATGAAGCTAGACGAAATTCAAAAGCTCATAAAATCTTAATGAAAATTAGTTTCGAAAATATTGAAAAATTATTTCCGAATGCTAAAGTTCAAAGGGATGTCAAAATTATCGAAAGTAAATTTGAAATAATTTATTTGCCTGATTTTAATATTTATATTCATCTAGTTAAAATCAACAAGATGTTAACTGAACTGCCAAATGATTATTTCCAAAAGATGAGTATTATTTTACTACTCAAAGGATATAATATTATTCATTTATTTGAAGATCAATTATTACATAATCAAAAATCTATAAAAGATCGTTTCGCATCATTATTAAATTCTAATCAAAGAATATTTGCGCGTTCATGTAAAATTGAACGTATTCAAAAAGATATTTACGATGATTTTATTGAGCAGAATCATTTGATGGATACAGCCAATACTCGATTTAAATACGGCATCTATTATAAGGGAGAATTGATGGGGGTGATGGGTATTAGTGCTGGTAGGTGGATGACTAAAGAGGGAGAGAAACGAAAATCTTTTGAAATTATACGCTTTGCTACTAAATCTAATTTTACGATAGTAGGCGGATTTACAAAGTTTTTAAAGCATATCAAAAACGAATTAGAGGTAGATGAGTTTATGACTTATCTCGATTTAGATTGGGCTATTTCTGGTGTTTATCAGAAAAATAATTTCATTTTTAAATCTTTCAGTAATCCCTTGAAATTCTTTATACACAAAAAAACACTCAAGAGATTTACTGAAAAACAAATACTAAGCATATCTGATTTTAATGATTCAAATTATATCAGTACTTACAATTCTGGTAACATGAAATTAATTTGTAAGTATGAATAATAAGACTATCATCGGTATACTCGGACCTACTGCCTCAGGTAAAACAAAATACGCTGTAGCTCTTGCCAAAGAACTAGATGCTGAAATTATTAGTCTTGATTCTCGACAAGTTTATAAAGAATTGAATTTAGGAGTAGGTAAAGATATTGAAGAGTATACTATAGATGGTATTACCATACCTTATCATTTGATAAGTCATATAAGTCTAGATGATCAATACCATATAGATCGATTCAAGAAAGATTTTGATACAGCTTATAACGATATAATTAATAGAGGTAAAAGAGTAATTGCATGCGGTGGTACTGGATTGTATTTTGATGTTTCATTAAATAACAGAGCATTTACAAGCATTGCAATTAATGAACAATTAAGAGAAGAGTTGAAAAATAAATCGTTAGAGGAGTTGCATGAAATATTTAATTCAATTCATAAAGACCGCTCACATAGTTTTGACTTAAGTACGAAGAAGCGGAGCATAAGAGCTATTGAAATTGCATCATCCGAAGAATATTATACAATAAATAAATCACAAGAGAGTAAATATGAATTCGAGTTGTATGGATTAATGATTGACAAAAAAGAATTGAACAAGAAAATTGACGAGAGGTTAGAGAGTAGGTTAATTAGGGGGATGGTGCAAGAAGTAGAAGAATTGCTTAATAAAGGTTTTACAGCTGAGCGATTGATTTATCTCGGATTAGAATATAAATTTATTACGCAATATTTATTGGCTGAGATGAGTTATGAAGAGATGAAGAAAAAATTAGCGATTGCGATACATCAATTTTCAAAGAGGCAAATGACTTTTTTTAGAAAGTTAGAGAAAGACGGGCATGTAATCAAATGGCTTGAGGCGGGGAGTTTATAATTTTTTGTCGCCAATTTTTATACCGATACCGAAGTCTACATAATCTGCTATAATACCATGCCCGCGTATTGCTCCATTAAAATAAAAAGTATTACTGATCTTATATTTAAATCCGAGTTTGCTATAAAACTGATAATTGTGTATAGCCATTTGATTATAGTATAAATACTTTCCTAAACCCATTTGAAAAGTAATTCTATTCATTACTACATCGAGTCCGAGTAAATAACCATAAGCAAAATGTTCGTATGATGTAGATGTTAACAAATAACCAGAGCCTGTACCAAAGTTTTTGCCATCAAAAGTTTTATCCCAATATATTACATCTAGACCATGTCTAATTGCTATAACATTATTGATTTTAACAACATGATTTATATAGCTTGTGCTTCTTAGTACACCTGATTTGGAATTAATATATGCTCTTTTTCCAAAGCCAATACCAAATTCAGCATGGCTTCTTTTTGCAAATGTTTGCGAGTATGAATTTAAAAAACTCAGTATTATCATTGAAATAAAAATTATTCTTATTCTCATTTTAATTGATATCTGAATCCGACCATAGTATTTATACTATTAACTCCCATGTTAGGCAATACAACTGCTGCATTTGAATAATGAAAATAACCACCTTGTATCATAATCATAGTTCGAGCATTTATATTAGCAATAAAAGCTAATTCTAAAGATGATAGAAAGTTAAGATGAGTGCCAATAAAGTTATTTCTACTTTCTTGATAATATGTTTTTGTATCGTATGATAAACCAAAACCAGGTAACAAATAAAGTGCAATATTTTCATTACCTATCAATCGATTATATAGATTGTAATTTAGAGAAATTACATTACCAAATACACCAGGAATAGAATCATTAACACCATCAAAATCACTTTGATCACGGTATGACAAATTGAATGATTGATATTTAACATTTAATCTACGAACCCATTCAGCATCGGAGTTTTTCATAGTAGTCATGTATGAAAGCTGAATCTGGAACACATTACCATTAAAAATACTTTTATTGAATTTTTTATTGTCTGGTAACATTTTAATACCTGCGCCTGCATTAATGCCTATATATTTAGTAATATTTTGACTGAAAGATAGAGAGGAGAGAGTTGACAAATAAATCATCAATGCCAAATGAATTACGATAGAAAATCTATTTGATAATTTGCTCATTAGCATTGAGGAAGAATTATTTTAACATCTTAATAAACGATGCGATTTTATTTTTTAGTTCTTTACGATCTACGATGAAATCTAGGAAACCATGTTCTAAGATGAACTCAGCTGTCTGAAATCCTTTAGGTAAATCTTTCTTGATTGTTTCTTTGATTACTCGAGGTCCGGCGAAACCAATCATTGCACCTGGCTCTGCTATCGTAATATCACCTAACATTGCATATGATGCAGTAACACCACCAGTAGTAGGGTCTGTACATAATGAAATGTATGGTAATTTATTTCTAGATAATAAAGCAAGTTTAGCTGAGGTTTTAGCCATTTGCATTAATGAAAATGCGGCTTCCATCATACGAGCTCCACCTGATTTAGAGATAATCATTAATGGATATTTATGTTCAATGCAATAGTCAATAGATCTAGAAATTTTCTCACCTACCACTGAACCCATAGAACCACCGATAAAATTAAAATCCATACAACAAACGACTAAGTCTGCACCATGAATTTTTCCATGTGCTGATTTTAGTGCATCGTTGAGTCCGGTTTTCTTTATCGACTCCTTTACTCTATCAGGATATTTCTTTGTGTCTTCGAAATGCAAAGGGTCACCAGAAATTAAGTTCGGGAATAATTCAGTGAACTGATTATCGTCGAACAAAATATTAAAATATTCTTTTGAACCAATTCTCAAATGGTAGTTACAATGTGAACATACAAATTGATGTGATTCTAAATCTGGTGTATATAAAGGTTTTTTACAAGAAGGACATTTATGCCAAAGGCCTTCTGGTACATCTAATTTCTCTTCTGTACTTGTTAATATACCTTCATCTTTTCTTTTAAACCAAGCCATAATTTCTTTTTTCTTTTACGAATTAGAATAAAATTTATGCAATTGTAATGTCTTTTGAAAGATAGATATCTTGAACTGCATTTAACAATTCAACACCTTCGTTCATTGGTCTTTGGAAAGCTTTACGACCCAAGATTAATCCTTGTCCGCCTGCACGCTTATTAATCACCGCTGTCTTCACTGCTTCTGCTAAATCTGAGGCACCTTTCGACTCACCACCTGAATTAATTAATCCGATTTTACCCATATAGCAATTCAATACTTGATATCTACATAAGTCGAT
>JBKCCA010000459.1:0-4274 GCA_046305595.1 bacterium | reverse complement strand
TCGCTACAAATATTCAATTCTGAGTTTATTGCAAATTATTACACCCATCGTAATTCAGAACTTAAATGGGGTGATTTAGCAAAAACTATTAGTAGCAACAATTGGGAAACTGAATTAATTAATTCGGATGTCGAGTATGTGATTCTTGGTATCGCTGAAGATATAGGTATACGTGCAAATTTTGGCAGAGCTGGTGCTAAAGAAACTTTTATAAACTCCTTATCAAGTCTTTTAAATATTCAACATAATAGATTTATAAATTCTGAAAAGATATTAATATTAGGACAAATAACTTTTGATGATGAATACAAAAGCATCAATATTTCAATTGATGATTTAAGAATATTATGCGAGAAAGTTGATGAAATTGTATTTGATATCGCTCTTAAAATTTTTAAAGCGAAAAAGAAATTAATTGTAGTTGGTGGCGGACATAATAATTCTTACCCATTACTAAAAGCACTTTCAACTTATCATCAAACAAGCATTAACTGTTTGAATGTTGATGCACATACAGATTATAGAGCCTTAGAAGGTCGTCATAGTGGTAACGGCTTTAGTTATGCTAAAAAAGATAATTATTTAAATAGGTATGGTATACTCGGACTTCATGAAAATTATAATTCAGAATCAGTACTAAAAACTATTGATGATAACATTGACATTCAATACTTCACTTTTGAAGATATTGAAATTAGAAAAAGAATATCACTAGAAGAATCTGTTAACTCATTTGTAAATTTTTTAATAGAAAAACCTTGTGCACTAGAGGTTGATTTAGATGCAATTCAATATTTACCAAGTTCTGCAATGAGCAGTACTGGCTTTAGTACGAATCAAATGCGAGAAATCATTCATCATTCTGCTAGTTTATTAAAGTGCGAATATTTGCATTTAACAGAAGCATCTATTGGTCTAACAACAAATGAAAATGATAAATACATATTAGGTAAAACGATAGCTTATTTATTAAGTGATTATATAAAGGCTACTCAAGTCGTCTAATCGCTAATTGAATTTTCTTATCAATGAATTTTCGGTACTCTACAATACTTACTGTTGACATATATTCAGAAACTAAAGACTTAGCGTAGAGATAAGAATAATCTTCTAAGATTTCTGCCATGACTTTCGTTAACACAAAATATAATTCCCTGCCTTCATACATATCAGATACCAACTTAAATTTTAATCGCATTTGCTCTTGTTCATTTAAACTTGATAAGTCTGATTGATAATAATTATACTTATGCCTTTTTAATAAGTATTCAATATATTCATTCATTAAAAGTAAATCTGATTGTGTGGCTGATAACTTATCATAAAATAAATACGATTCATTTTCTGGAGTATTCTCGTATTTAAAATCTAATAATTTATGATGTTTTAAATAATCATATTTACGATTAGCAGAATTATAAATATACTTTGCTCTTTGGTACTTTAAAAAACTTGCACTTATTATATTCTTAGAGGCATATAATTTAAGCTCTTGTAGTGTTTGATTGGTTATTGAATCTAATTCAGATGAATACTTTTTAAAATCGTTTATGCTATTTTTTTGTATTAGTTTATTGATTTGATCATAATATTTTTTTTGATGAGCTAATACATAGTTATTATTAAAATATTTTGATTTGAACTCAATTGAATTAGTGTTAGAATAAATTATTTCAATCGATTCAGATACTTCTATATAAACTGAAATTGTGTCACTGCCAATTATTAATGAACCAGCAATTGGTTTTTTTATTGGTAACGTTTCATAAAACTGGCCTTTGTCATTTAAATTAATAGTTAAAACATAATTAATTGTATCTATTGGATTATTTCTAAATTCTAATTGAATGCTATTATATTTTTCATTCTTCACTGTACCAAATAATACAGCATCTACAGCAGTTTGTGCATATAAACTGCATGAAATAAATAAAGCAACTAAACTAACTACGGTTTTCATACGAATCTAAATTTAAAAAATATTATTATATTGTGCATATGAGAGTAGTAAGAATAATCATAATATTACTATGTTTTTGTATAAGTCAATTAAAAGCACAAAACAAAAGCAACTCTGCAATTGAATACATTGAACGATATAAGTCTTTGGCAATTGAAGAAATGCTACTCACTGGCATACCTGCAAGCATTACTCTAGCGCAGGGAATGCATGAATCAGCAAACGGAACAAGTCAACTAGCAAGAAACGCAAACAATCATTTTGGTGTAAAATGCAGCTCCAATTGGGCAGGCAAAAAGTATTATCGAAATGGCAATCGTCGAAATTCTTGTTTTAGAAAATACAATAATGCACAAGAAGCATTTAAAGATAGATCACGATTTCTTTCAAATAATAAAAATTATGCTAAACTGTTTACTTATAAAAAAACAGATTATAAAAAATGGGCATACGGATTACAGAGATCAGGATATGCATCTAGTAGATACTATGCAGCTCATTTAATTAAAACCATTGAACGTTATAATTTATATCAATATGATAGAATAGATTCAGCTAATATTGATAGCCTAAATCTATCATTAGATACTTTGTTATTAGATACAGCTATTGTTAAAGCCGTCGTTCAAAAGCCTAAGCCTGAAACAAAAGTATATCACAAAGTTCGCAGTGGTGAATCACTTTATACTATTGCTAAAAAATATAAAGTGACAGTTGAAAGTATCAAGAAGAAAAATAAATTAAAATCAAATAAGATAAAACCCAGACAGCGATTGATAATCAAATGAGAAGATTAACTCTATTTTTATTACTAATTTCTTCTTTTCAATTATCATTTGCAGATGATGCAGAAGCATATATTAAAAAGTATAGAAAGATTGCCATTAAAGAAATGAAAAAATATGGTATACCTGCAAGTATTACGTTAGCACAAGGTATGCTAGAATCGGGTAATGGCAAAAGCAGATTAGCAAAGAAAGGTAGAAATCATTTCGGAATTAAATGTACGAATGATTGGGATGGTAGAACCATTAAAGAAGATGATGATAAAAAAAATGAATGTTTTAGAAGATATAGAAAAGCTGAACACTCATATCGAGATCATTCTGAATTCATAGCTAATAGAGTACGCTATAAATTTCTTTTTGAATATGATAAAAGAGATTATAAATCATGGGCATACGGACTTAAGCAAGCAGGTTATGCAACAAACCCCAAATATCCTGAATTACTAATTAGTATTATAGATAGATACGATTTACACAAATACGACAAAAAGCATGCTAAACGAGAAATTAAAAAAGAAGAAAAATTAGAGAAAATTGTTGCTAAAAAGCCAGATGAAAAATATGAGTATCATACGGTTGAAAAGGGTGATACTTTATATTCAATCTCTAAAAAATATAATATTGATTTTGAAGAATTAAAGAAACTGAATTCTAAAATCTCAAATAATATATTTATTGGAGAAAAAATTCGAGTTAAATAAATTATTTGTATAGTGATTTTAATTCAATAAATCTCTTAACATTCTCCGCTACTAAATAGCTAATGTCTTTTTTAGATTTTATTTGATTTCTGATAAATGTAGAAGAGATTTCAATGATGGGTGTTTCAGTTAAATGAACGTTGTCTAAACTTCTAAATTCTGTAACGACTTCTTTAATTCTTGGGTATATATAAAAATGATAATCTCTAAGTAAAATCTCATAGTTTTTCCATTTTTTGATACTAGCCAAATTATCAGCACCCATAATTAATGAAAATTCATGCTCTGAATATTTCTCTTTTAAATATGTTAATGTATCAATGGTATATGATGGTAAAGGTAAATGAAGTTCTATATCAGAAACAGAAATTTTATCATGATTTTCAAAAGCAAGCTTACACATCTCTAAACGATCATAAGCATTAATCAAATATGATTTATCTTTTAATGGGTTATGAGGTGATACAACCAACCAGATTTTATCTAGATCTGTATTTTCAGCCATATAATTAGCAATAATCATATGCCCTATATGAACCGGATTAAATGAACCAAAAAATAAACCTATTTTCATTTATTCAAAAAATCTGTAACTAATTTTAGTGCTTCAGCACAAGCCTCATCTAAACTATTATTCTTAAGAATCACATCGAACTTATCAGCATATCCTAATTCTTTAGAAGCTTTCGTGATTCTTTCTTTTAATTTTTCTTCTGAGTCTGTACCTCGACCTCTTAATCTTTCTATTAATACTTCTAGTGATGGTGGTTGAACAAAGATAGCTAGCGCATTGTCTTCATATTTCTTCTTTAATCTAAGTCCGCC
>JBKCCA010000458.1:0-1131 GCA_046305595.1 bacterium | reverse complement strand
TAAGTCGTTCGTGGGCTCATCGAGTATTAAGAAATTCGGATTCAACATTAGAATTCTCATCAACTGTAATCTCTTTTTCTCACCACCACTTAGCTTCGATACTTTATCGTTTTGCTTCGCCGGCGGAAATAAAAATTTCGTCAACAATTGTGATGCACTTAGTTGTTTCCCATCTGACATGATGATATAATCTGCAACATCTTTCACCACATCTATCACTTTCATGTCTTCATCAAACCTTAATCCGTCTTGTCGGTAATAACCATATACAGTTGTTTCACCTACTATGATTTTACCTTTATCGGGTTGAATTTGCTGAGTGATTAATTGTAAAAAAGTCGACGTCCCTGATCCGTTTTTACCCGCAACACCAATACGATCTTTCTTCTTAAATACATAAGAGAAATCTGAAATGATATTCTTATCTCCGTATGATTTACCTATATGATGTAACTCTAAAATTTTGTTTCCTTGAGTGCTCATCTTCACACTCAACTCTACTTCTTGATTCGGTCTTAACTCTTTCGTCTTCTCATCTAATTTACCGAATGCATCTATTCTCGATTTTGATTTTGTTGTTCTCGCTTTTGGTTGACGACGCATCCATTCTAATTCCTTCCTCCACAAATTTTTATTCTTCTCATAAGATGCTTTATCCATCTCCTCACGCTCTGACTTCTTCTCCAAATAATAACTGTAGTTACCCTTGTATGAAAACACCGATCCTCTATCAATCTCCATGATTTCATTACACACATTATCTAAAAAATAACGATCGTGTGTAACCATCATCAAAGTCTTATTCCCCTTATTCAAATAATCTTCTAACCACTCAATTGTATCTATATCTAAATGGTTCGTCGGCTCATCTAATATGTACAAATCAGGGTCTTCGATTAATAATTTCGCTAATGCAATTCTCTTCTTTTGTCCGCCCGATAATGTCGCAATATTCTGATTCAAATGATGTATCCCTAAGATCCCCAAAATATGTTTGATCTTATGCTCATACTCCCAAGCATCTGCAGCACTCAAGGCATCGGTCAATTCGTTGATCTCATTATCTTTCCCTTCTGGGTTTTCTAAGAGTATCTCGTATTGTTTAATTAAACTTAAGGCCGGATGTTCGTC
>JBKCCA010000457.1:0-3741 GCA_046305595.1 bacterium | reverse complement strand
TTTAGCACCATTCGTTCCATTATTATTCTGGCCTGGTATTATTGGTAAATTCATGTTCTATTTACCTGTTACCTTAATCATTACATTATTAGCATCTCTATTAGTTGCTTACATAATCAATCCGGTTTTCGCTGTTGATTTCATGAAGCCACATAATACTGATGAACATCACAAACCTACATTTGATGCTAGAGTTAAAAAGAATGTGATCAGAATGGCTGTGGTAGCAGTAATAGGTTATTTGATTGCATTCGGATTAGGAAACTTTATAGTAGTGTTAACATTATTATATCTATTAAATCATTTCTATTTAGAAGGATGGGTATTAAAATTTCAAACCAATGCTTGGCCTAGATTCCAAAATTGGTATGCTAAGAAATTAGAATATGCATTACATAGACCATGGACAATGTTATTAAGTACTCTAGGTTTATTTATTTTCACCATCTTATTTATGTCAGTGAGAACACCAAAGTTTGTGTTCTTCCCAGAAGGCGATCCGAATTTTGTATATGTGTATGTTAGTTTACCAGTAGGTACTGATCAAGAATACACTAATGAAGTAATTGAAACCGTTGAAGAAAAAGTAACTAAGGTTGTCGGTAAAGATAATCCGGTTGTTTCTTCAATTATTTCTAACGTTACTGTAGGTGTTACTGACCCTCAAGATGAAGATCAGGGTAAGTATACAAACAAAGGTAAAGTATCTGTCGCATTTGTTGAGTTTGGTAAACGTAATGGTGTGAACACATCCGAATACCTAGATAAGATTAGAGAAGCGGTGAAAGGCATACCAGGTGCAGAGATTTCTGTCACTAAAGAGCAAAGCGGTCCGCCTACCGCAAAACCTATTTCTATCGAAATCACTGGTGATAATTTAGATTCATTAGTATCTACATCAGTGCGATTAAAGAAATTTATCGACAATAGAAATATCGCTGGTATTGAAGAATTGAAATCAGATTTTCAAAATAATAAACCTGAAATTATATTCGATATAGATCGTGAGAGAGCCAATAGAGAGGGTATTTCATCTGGTCAAGTAGCGATGGAATTGAGAACTGCTTTATATGGTAAAGAAGTTTCTAAATTCAGAGATGATAAAGATGATTATGAAATCAATTTACGTGCAAAAGAAGAGCAAAGAAATAATTTAGAAGTTCTTCGAAATATGAATGTTACTTATAGAGATATGGGTATGGGTGGTATGATTCGTCAGGTACCTATGTCATCATTTGCTGATGTGAAGTATGTAAATACATACGGTGGTATTAAACGTAAACAGCAAAAGCGTATCATCATCTTATCATCAAACGTATTAGGTGCTTACAATCCGAATGAAGTAGTTGCAAACATTCAAAGAGAAATAAATGATTTCAATTCGCCAGCTGGAGTGAACATAAAAATGGCAGGTGAACAAGAAGAGCAATTGGAAACGGTAAAGTTTTTGGGATTAGCGTTAATGGTATCATTCGGATTAATATTAATAATTCTAGTAACTCAGTTTAATTCAATAGGTAAGCCAATCATTATATTAAGTGAAATATTCTTCAGTATAATTGGTGTATTATTAGGTATTACCATTTTCAAAATGACTATGTCAATGGTTATGATGGGTGTTGGTATTATTGCATTAGCAGGTATAGTGGTTCGAAATGGTATACTATTGGTTGAATTTGCTGACTTAATGATGTCGCAAGGTATGTCAGCTTACAATGCAGTACTTGAAGCAGGTAGAACTCGTATGACACCGGTATTGTTAACAGCCTTAGCTACAATCTTAGGATTGATTCCATTGGCAGTAGGATTAAATATTGACTTTGCTTTATTATTCTCAGAATTCAATCCGCATATCTACTTCGGTGGTGATAACGTAGCATTCTGGGGGCCTTTGTCGTGGACAATGATTTTCGGATTAATTTTTGCAACATTCTTAACATTGATATTAGTACCGGTAATGTATTTATTAGTAACTAATTTGAAACAAAAGTGGTTCAAGAAAAATAATACTTAAGAACTAGCGTTAGAAGAGTAATCAGTATTTAGTACTTATTATATTAGTTTAGGTTTAGGTTAGAGGCCCCAGTATTCGTACTGGGGCTTTTTTATAATTTAAGTCCCATGATTACTAAATCAATTTTTTCGTTTTCTATCTCAGCAACTTCAGGCAAATTACCATAATCGATAAAGCCATATTTAGAAAAGAAATTTAAGCTAAGTAGATTATTACTGAATATAAAAGCAAGAATAGTTTTTATACCAATTTTTCTACACTCATTAATAGCATACAATAACATTTCTGCACCTAATCGTTTTTGACGATTGTTTTCATCAATATATAATCCTATTTCAACAGTATATTGATACGCAGGTCTACCATAAAAACTTCTAATACTTAACCAAGCGACCACTTTTTGATCTTTTTCATAAACCCATAAGGGTCTTTCTTTGTTAAATTGATGAAACCAATCTATTCTACTTTCTACGGTGATAGCTGTAGTATCGGCCGTAACATTTTTTAAAGGAATAGTTTGGTTATAGATTTCAACAATACTGTTTAAGTCATTGATGTTTGCAGCTCTTATCATTGTATAAAATTTGTATAAAATTACTATATTTGCTTAACAACAAACAACATTTTTTACAACAACAACAATGGAAACACTGAAATCTCATTCTGATGTCCATATTCTTATAGCCGAAGACAACTTAGTGAATCAATTACTCATGCGTAAGATCATAGAGAAAATTGGTATGAAAGTAGAAATTGTATCAAACGGATTCGAAGTATTAAAGCTTTTAAAATCACAACCTAATAAATACGATTTGATATTGATGGATCTTCAAATGCCACAAATGAACGGATTAGATGCTACAAAGGAAATTGTAAAGATATATGGTAACGATAGACCTAAAATATTTGCAATATCAGCAGGTTCATTTGATGACGATGAAACATTATATCGCGAAGCAGGGATGGATGATTCTTTAGATAAGCCATTTAAATCTGAGCAGTTACTACAGATTATGAACAAACATAATATTTTGATTGACTAACGATCTACTTCTCCCAATACAATATCTATTGACCCAATAATTGCTACTATATCTGCAATCATACAACCTTTAGCTAATTCAGAAATTACTGATAGATTTGAGAAACTACCACTTCTTGCTTTACATCTTATCGGTTTGTCAGACTTGCCATCAGTAACAAAGAAGAAGCCGAGTTCACCTTTCGGACTTTCACCTCTTATATAGAATTCTTGAGCTTTTGGGATAGTCTTTTTAGGCATTTTGGCTCTAGGGTCAAAATCTGGATTACGCTTTAATGGTCCTTCTAATTTTTCGATACACTGCTCAATAATTTTTATTGATTCATATACTTCTTGTACTCGAACATAATATCGATCCCAACAATCACCTACTGTTCCCATTATACCTTCACCTTTTGGTATTTCGAATTCGAGTTCTGGGTAAACAGAATAACCGTCAACCCTACGTAAATCCCATTTCAAGCCAGAACCTCTTAGCATAGGTCCTGTACATCCGAAGTTAATCGCTACATCTAAAGGTAGCACTCCAACATTTTTTGTACGGTCGATAAAAATTTTATTGTTAGTTAGTAATTCATCTAACTCACGCATTTTAGGTTTGAAGTATTCAATAAACTCTGAACATTTCTGTTCGAAGCCAACTGGCAAATCAAAAAACAATCCGCCTACCCATATATAATTATAC
>JBKCCA010000456.1:0-3392 GCA_046305595.1 bacterium | reverse complement strand
CAACAATAGTAGAAGAGCTGAACAAAACAGAGTTTGGGTGGGTATGGCGAAAGAAACAGCACATCAATTAGGTACACCTATATCTTCATTATTAGCTTGG
The DNA here is from genome assembly GCA_046305595.1 of bacterium. Lineage (GTDB taxonomy): Bacteria > Bacteroidota > Bacteroidia > Sphingobacteriales > Sphingobacteriaceae > JAEYZM01. Next base: position 3,292 of record JBKCCA010000456.1, on the reverse strand, counting down.
CTTGAATATCTAAAAGAAAAATATAAAGGGAAAGATGATGAGCTCTTAGCAGAGATAGAAAATGATATTCAGCGATTAGAATTAGTAGCAGATCGTTTTTCAAAAATCGGATCTAAACCTCAACTAAAAGATGAATGTATAGTGGATGTAATTAAAGAAAGTATTCAATACATACAGAAAAGAAGTCCAGCAAGAATTGAATTTGAAGTTATAGGCGATGCAAACATTCATGCGAAACTTAATATTTCTTTATTTGATTGGGTAATTGAAAATTTGTGTAAGAATGCAGTAAATGCAATAGGTACTGACGGAAAAATAACTATCGATATTAAAGAACATAAGAAAAAAGTTTATATCGATATAATTGATACCGGCAAAGGAATTCCGAAATCAAAGTTCCAAACAGTATTTGAACCTGGGTACACTACACGTCAACGTGGCTGGGGACTAGGCTTATCGTTGGTAAAACGAATTATAGAAAACTACCACATGGGACAAATATTCGTTAAAGATTCAACGGTTGGCAAAGGAAGTACATTTCGAATTATATTAAATGCGTAGAATATATGTAATCATATTACTTTTATTGATTTCATCGATTGCTAAAAGTCAATATGATTTGAAAGATCTTGCAAATGCTGAATCAAAGAATCAATTTAACACTAATTCCATTTCGAACTTTAAAATCAATCATTTAAAAGCAGAATGGAATTCAGATCCAAGAATAAATTACATAAATGGAACTTTAACTTATATAATTAAACATACATCCGGAAACACTCAAATCGATTTTGAATTAAGAGAAAATATGATTGTTGACTCTGTATTTGTAGACAATCAAAAAATAATATTTGATAGAGAATTAGACACACTAAGAATACCACTTACAAATACAATTGCAACGCAAATTGATACAGTTATAATACATTACCAGGGTGCTCCTTTGAGCAATGATTTTGGAGCATTTAGTACATCAAGACATGAAACAGATGCAGTTCAATGGACACTCTCTCAACCATTCGGAGCAAAAAATTGGTGGCCTAGTATTTCTAACTTGAATTTAAAAATAGATTCAATTGATGTAAAAATCAAAACACCTAAACCATATATAGCCGTTTCAAATGGGCATCTAGTTAATGTCGACTCCATTGATTCCTTTTATATTTATAATTGGAAACACAATTATCCGATTGCATATTATCTTATAGCCTATAGTATTTCAAATTATAGAGTAATAGATGATACGATTCAATCAAATTTTGGCATTACAAACTTTCAAAATTTTGTCTACCCGCAATCATACTCGACAAGCAAAACACAATTGCTTGAAACGAAAAATATATTTAGACTTTTTGAAAATCTATTCGGCAGATACCCTTTCTATGCAGAACAATATGGCCATGTACAATGTGGCTTTAGTGGCGGAATGGAACATCAAACAATGAGTTTCATGGGTAATTTCAATAGGGGTTTAATAGCACATGAATTAGCACATCAATGGTTCGGCAATAAAGTTACCTGTGCAAGTTGGAGCGACATCTGGTTGAACGAAGGATTTGCAACTTATCTAGCTGGTATAATAAACGATTTCGATGTAAACGCTATTGCCTGGGATGAGTTTAAAAGAAATGGGATACTTGATGTAACTAATCTTGAAAAAGGATCTGTTTATGTTAATGATACTTCAACAATAAGTAGAATTTTTGATTACAGATTAAGCTATCAGAAAGCAGCTTTTGTAATTCATATGTTGAGATATATTATTGGGGATGATGCATTCTTTGAAGCTTGTGAAAATTATTTAAACACCAATGCTTTTAAAAATTCCACAACAGAACAATTTAAATTACACTTTCAAAATTATACTACATTTAATTTGAATAAGTTTTTCGGTGATTGGATATATTCAGAAGGTCACCCCAAATATGAATATATATGGGAGTATAAAAATGATTCATTGTATATAAAACTAAATCAAAATACTAGTCATGAAAGTGTATCGTATTTTGAATTACCCATTCAAATTCGATTTTCAAATAACACAAGAGATACAACAATAACGATATTAAATAATGCTAGTTCTCAGGCTTATCAATTAGCATTAGATTTCAAACCTAATAACGCAATTGTTGACCCTAAAAGATGGCTGATAGCAGAACATAAGATTTCTAACCAAGAGGAGTTGAATAATTACGATGTACTAACATTTAAAATTATACCGAACCCAAGTGATGGGGAGTTCAGTATTGAATTCAATAAGAACATCACACTTGAAAATGTTGAATTGTACAATATGCAATCACAACTTTTGAAAAAATATTCAGCCGATCAAAATATATTAAACAATACATTCAGTATAAAGGAAAATGAGCTTAAGAATGGATTATATATTCTAAGAGCCAATACAAACAATGGTGTTATAAATAATAAAATCTTAATTCAACAAAAATAAAAAAGGGGAGATGTAAAATACACCTCCCCTTTTTTATTTATTAAAATTGATTATTCAATAACCACTTTTTTCGTTTCAGAAGCATCACCCATTTCAGCTCTAATGAAATAGATACCTTTAGGTAAGCTTGATAAATTTAATTCATCAGATACTTTGTTGTTTGTGCCAACAAATTCTCTTTCTAAAATAATTTTACCTAACTGATCAATCACTTGTAATTTTAATTCATTAGAATTAGTAGAAACTACATTTAATTTCAATAATCCTTTTGAAGGGTTCGGTGTAATATCGAAGAAGTTTAATCTAGCATCGCTATTAATACCTACAGAGCTAGTCACAACAATTGAGCTAGTATCTGTACCAGAACAACCATCCGTATTAGTAAAAGTATAAGTAATTAAATGAGTACCAACACCAGCAATAGCAGGATCGAAATTACCACTTGAAACACCCGTACCTGTATATGTACCACCAGAAGGCGCACCACCTGATAATGCAAATGCAGGAGTAGTATTAGTAACCGCCGCTAATGATGCAAATGTTACTGCAGGTGCTGCTGTAAAATTCAAAGTAACTGAATCAGATGTTATAGTACATAATCCATTTGACGAAGTGATTTCGCAGTAGTAAGTACCAGATTGAGTAGCATTGATTGTACGAGTAGTTGCTCCATTATTCCATAAATATTTAGCGCCCGCTTGTGCAGCAGTTAAAGCAATAGCTTTACCTTCGCACGGAGTACCTGCGCCTTTGTTGATGATTTTATTTGGAGCATTCGTAACATTTATATAAGCTTCTTTTTGTTGAACTTTACCATCAACTGTTAATGTTACTTTATAT
>JBKCCA010000455.1:0-4195 GCA_046305595.1 bacterium | reverse complement strand
CACGTTTCTTGATGCAAAAAGGATTTATACCAGAGCCAGGTGCAGAAGGATGGCAATTAAGTAATGTGCCAGTTTTACAAATGGCCGCACATCGAGCAGCATTAGATTTGTTTGATGAAGCAGGCATTGAAAATTTAAGAGCAAAGAGTATAGAGTTAACGAACTTTATGCAACATGTAATTCAAGAAGCGAATAAGAGAATAGGTTCAGAAAAATATAAAATCATCACCCCTATTTATCATGAAGAAAGAGGATGTCAACTCTCGATCATTTGTAAAGAAGGTGGTAAGAAAGCATTTGATACACTAACATCCAACGGTATTATTGGTGATTGGAGAGAGCCGGAGGTATTGCGTTTCGCGCCAGTGCCGCTTTATAATAGTTTTGAGGATGTGTGGGTGTTTGGACAGAACCTTAATTAGCAAATGTGATAATTAGCAAATGTGATTATTTTCTTAGTACATAATACTTAATGCTTAATACAATCAAAATTAGTATGCAAAAAAACATAACACTAATCGGTGCCGGACTTGTAGGTTCATTATTATCTATGTATTTAGAAAAGCGCGGACATAAAGTAGATATTTTTGAGAAGAGAAGTGACATGCGTAAAGCAGGTTATGTAGGTGGACGATCTATCAATTTAGCATTGAGTCATAGAGGCTTCAATGGCTTGGCAGCATTAAGTTTGGAAGAAGAGATACGTAAAGTTGGTATACCAATGTATGGTAGAGTGATTCATCAATTAAATGGTGATGTTCAATACCAAGCATATGGTAAAGAAGATGAAGCAATTTATTCTGTATCGAGAGGTGGCTTGAATAAAAGATTAATTGAGCTTGCTGATGAAAACGAAAACATTAATATTCATTTTGATCAAAGATGTTTTGATTTAGATATTAAGAATGCTGTAGCACATTTTGAGCATAACGATACTAAAGAAATTAAAGAAATAAAATCTGACGCTATATTATCAGCTGATGGAGCTTTCTCTGCTGCACGTTTAGCATTGCAAACAAAGACTGATCGATTTGAATATTCACAACATTATATTGATCATGGTTATAAAGAATTAACTATTCCTGCAGGCGATAATGGTGCATTTTTAATCGAGAAAAATGCCTTACACATTTGGCCACGTAGTAATTATATGTTAATTGCTTTACCTAATCTGGATGGTAGCTTTACATGTACATTATTCTTTCCATTTGATGGTGACACATCTTTCAATAGTTTAAAAACAAGAGAGCAAGTAGCAGAATTTTTCAATACACAATTTGCTGATGTGGTAAAGATGATTCCGAATGTTGTTGATGAGTACATGGAGAATCCGACGAGTTCATTAGTAACTGTACGATCATTCCCTTGGTCATATTCAGATAAGTTATGTTTGATGGGTGATGCATCGCATGCGATTGTGCCATTCTTTGGACAAGGAATGAATGCAGGATTTGAAGATTGTTTTGAGTTCGGTAAGATGTTAGACAATCATGGTGATAATTGGGAAGCGATGTTTAAAGATTTCGAAAAAGTTCGTAAACCAAATGCTGATGCTATTGCAGATATGGCATTAGAGAACTTCATAGAGATGCGTGATAAAGTAGCAGATCAAAAATTCTTATTACGTAAAAAAATTGAAGCGAAATTGAACAAAAAATATCCAGATCAATACGTATCAAAATATTCATTAGTAAGCTTTAGCACTAAACCATATTCATATGCATTAGAAATGGGTTACCGTCAAGATGCCTTATTTCAAAAGATTTTAGCAATTCCTAATATCGAAAATTTGTGGGACTCAGCTGAGGTTGAAATGAAGTATGAGGAGCTTTTGAGGGAGTTTAACTTTATTAAATAAATGTAAGATGTAGAATGTAGGATGTAAAATTTTGCTTCTTACATTCTACATCCTACATTTTACATCACTTTTAAATGATTTCAGTTGCATATTCCCCCATCTACTCTCACCCCCTCCCTCGCGGTCATCGTTTCCCGATGCTTAAGTATGAGTTAATACCAGAGCAGTTAAGTTATGAGGGAACTTTGCAAAAAGAGAATTTTCATGAACCCAAACAAGTAGATGAAAAATATATTTTGATGGCGCATGATGCTGATTATTGGAGAAGGTTGAAGTCACAAGAATTGAGCTATCATGAAATCAGAAGAATCGGATTTCCCCTATCATCCGAATTAATAGAAAGAGAATTAATAATTACACAAGGAAGTATAGATGGTGCATTACATTCATTAGAATACGGTTGTTCATTAAATGTTGCTGGAGGTACACATCATGCAGGATCTAATTGGGGCGAAGGATTTTGTTTATTGAATGATCAAGCTATTGCAGCGCATTATTTAATGAGTAATAAATTAGCAAAGCGAATATTGATTATCGATTTAGATGTACATCAAGGAAACGGTACTGCAGAAATTTTTCAAAATAATGATCAAGTATTTACATTCTCGATTCATGGCGCAAATAACTTCCCGTATAGAAAAGAGCAATCTAATTTAGATATTGCACTTGCCGACAATACAACAGATCATGAATATCTACATATCTTAAAAAAGGAATATCAACAAATAATCGAACAACATAATCCGGATTTTATTTTTTATCAATCAGGTGTTGATGTTCTCGAGTCAGACAAATTAGGCAAGCTCTCATTATCTCTAGAGGCATGTAAAGAAAGAGATTACATCGTATTAAGTACAGCTAAGAATTTAGGTATACCCATTCAAATAAGTATGGGTGGTGGTTATTCAGAAGATATTAAACTGATAGTTGATGCACATTGCAATACCTATAGAATTGCAGCAGAACTATTCGATAGTTAATTATTTTATGATTTTATATCTATGTAATTTACCATCAAGATCAAATGAAATTATATAGCTTCCCTTTTCTAAGAAATCTAAATTATTGATTTGTACATGTTGATTTTCAATTCTGAAATTTTCAATTAAAATTAATTTACCATCAATGCTATGAATAGATACTATTAAATCAGTTTGAGAGGTGTTATTTAATTTTACATTTAAAATATCTGAAACAGGTACTGGATAAATTTTTATTTCTGTGAAATCGTTATTATTTATACCCACATTAGTTCTCTCTTGATACACTCTCAAATAATCAATTTCTAGAATTCCTAGATTGAAAGTACTTGCAATGTTTCCTTGAATAGCAAAATTTATCAAAAGGTATTGATCAGCATTAAAAGGCCAAGTATCATTATTTTTGATAGATGGTTCATAGGTGTAATAATCAATTGAATCTAAACTAAAAGTAATTTTATCGCTCGTCCACTCCATCGCATAAACATGAAATTCAGATGATGCAGTATTTAAAACTCTACCACCTTTGTTCATTGTATTCCCAAAACTCGAAGGAGTATGAATTGCACTTTGAATAAAATTTTGATTACTACCCCAATGTTCTAATATGTCTATTTCACCGCATGCAGGCCAAGGTGTTGTGCCAAAACCTTTATTATCGAAATATGCACCAGGTTCGTCAATGTTTTTACCAAGCAACCAAACAGCTGGCCAAGTACCAACACCAGTGGGTAGTTTTGCTCTAAATTCAACTCGACCATATTTAAAGGCAAATTTTGAATTTAGTCGAGCCGATGTATATTGTTTAGCAAATCCTTGATCATTGAAATTTTCTTTACTAGCGATGATTCTTAAATTACCATTGACTCGAACAGAATTTTCAACTCTATTAGTATAATGTTGTACTTCTCCATTATACCAAGATCCAGCTAAAGGTAATTTAGTTTGATGAAACCATTTATTTGTATCTATTGCACCATAACCGTCGAATTCATCTGACCAAACTAATTGATAATTTTTAGTTGATTGAGAAAAAACTAAATTATAAGAACCTATAAAAGTTATAATTAGAATTAATGATTTTAGAATATAGGTTCTTGAATAGAATTTCATAATGTGTTTATTTAACCTGCGATAGCATCAATGATATCATATTTAGTAATGATGTGAGTATTACCTCCCATATCTGTTACTAATACTGCTGAATTTTCTTTGGTAATCAATTTTGATACTTCTTCAACACTTGCATTTGGAGCAATTACTGGGAAAGGTGATTGCATGATGCTAGAAATCTTATTTGATTTAATATTATCTTGATTTAGCAAACAGCTGAAAAGTTGATTATCAGATATAGATC
>JBKCCA010000454.1:0-1801 GCA_046305595.1 bacterium | reverse complement strand
ATGATGAATATATACGATTTGACTTTTCACATTTTTCAAAAATGACAGATGAAGAAATAGAAAATGTTGAGAAAATTGTGAACGAAAAAATTGCTGCACAAATTGCATTAAAAGAACAAAGAAATATCCCTTACCAAGATGCTATTGATTCGGGAGTTACTGCATTATTCGGTGAGAAGTATGGTGATTATGTTCGTGTAATTACATTCGACGACAAGTTCTCTAAAGAACTATGTGGAGGTTGTCATGTTAAAAATACATCAGATATTGTGTTGTTTAAACTCATTTCTGAATCGGCAGTGTCTGCAGGTGTAAGAAGAATAGAAGCAATTAGTGGTTCAAATGCTATTAACTTTTTGACAAATCAGTCAAATAAATTCGAAGAGATAAAAGATTTATTAAAGAACCCAGTAGATGTTCAAAAATCTATCGAGTCATTAATTGAAGAGAATCATAAAGTAAAGAAACAATTAGATAAAATGATGGCTGAAAAGGCATCAGCTTTAAAATCTGATTTATTAAAAACGGTAAAAGAGAAAAATGGTGTACATAGCATCATCGCAAACATCGATTTAGGGAATGTTGATTTAATTAAGAATTTGATTTTCGAACTAAAAGCAGAAGTAAGTAATGCTTATATTTTATTAGCTGCTGAAGTTGATGCTAAACCTCATCTTGCATTATATATTGATGAGAATTTAGTGAAAGAGAAAAATTTAAATGCATCAAATATTATCAGAGAGTTGGGTAAGGAGATACAAGGTGGTGGGGGCGGACAAGCATTTTTTGCGACGGCAGGTGGTAAGAATCTAGAGGGTATTAAGAGTGCATTACTCAAAGCAGAAGCTTATATATAAATGATTTATTCGATACTTAAGTTTTTAATCAAATGTTCAGCTGAGCTTTTTTATAGCAAGCATAAGCTGATTCATTTTGATCATTTGGATACGAATAAGCCTTTGGTTATTTGTGCAAATCACGCAACTGCACATTTAGATGGTATACTTATCATGATTTATTCTAAAAGAAAATATCATGTATTGGTTCGTGCAGATATATTCAATAAACCTTGGTTGGCCAATCTTCTTGCAAAAATCAATTTGATTCCGATTTATAGAATGCGTGATGGTATCAAAAATCTCGATAAAAATTCAGAGACCTTTGATCAGTGTGTGAACATCCTAAAAAATAAAGGTGCTATAATTATATTCCCAGAAGCAAATTGTGTGTTAGAGCGTAAGCTTAGACCATTACATAAAGGTGCAGCAAAAATTGCATTTATGGCTGAAGAACAAAGCGGATTTAGTTTAGGGGTTCAAATATGTACAGTAGGTATTAGTCAAGAGAAATTATCAAATCCAGGTGGTAGACTATTTTTAGAAAGTAGCAAGGTCTTTAATGTTTCTGATTATAAAATGATTTATCAAGAGAATGCTAACAAGGCATACTCTCAAGTAATGCAAAAAATTGATCACGATTTAAGAAGTGTATTACCTGTTATTGAAGATAAAAAAGATGAAAAGTTGTTTGAAGAGTTAATTGTGCAATTGAACATTCGAGATGATTATTCTAAATGGAAAACACTAGCAAAATCAATTAACAATAGTGATCTTGAATTAAAAGAAGTTTTAAAAAATGCTATCAATGATTTCAATAAACATTTAAATAAAAGAAAACTAGATATAAATAGTGTTATTAAATTAAGTTATCAGAATAGATTAAAAAGATGGTCGAATATCTTACTATATATTATAGATGTAGTAGCTATGTTTCCATTCTTTTTATTGGGATTCTTTTTTAA
>JBKCCA010000453.1:0-10574 GCA_046305595.1 bacterium | reverse complement strand
CAAATGGAGAATGGGTACCATGTAAGGAGTTTGAAAAAAGTTTATAATTGAACCAAAAAAGGGCTTTTTTAATGCGATTCATCGCCGAATTTAGCTTTTTATAAAACATTTTTGTACTTAAAATTTAATTTTTAGTAAATTTAGTATATGCTTAATAACAAAGAAGTTGAAGCTTTACTAAAATTACTCGACGATTCAGACAATGAAATTTATCGTCAAGTTGAAGATCGTTTGCTTAGTTACGGCATAGATGTAATACCTGTTTTAGAGAAATCGTGGGAAAATTCACTAGATCTTGTATTACAACAAAGAATAGAGGATTTGATACACAAAATTCAATTTTCTGATGTTCAGAATGAATTGAAAACATGGGCCATATCTGGTGCTTTTGATTTACTTCAGGGATTTATTATTGTTTCAAAATACCAATATCCCGATTTCGATGAACAAAAAATTATTAATCAAATTGAATCAATAAAACGTGACGCCTGGATCGAACTTAGATATGATACAAGTCCGATCGAAAAAGTAAAAATCCTCAACCATGTATTTTACAACATTCATGGCTTCACTGGTAATGTTACCAATTACCACGATCCGCAAAACTCTTATTTAAACATTGTAATGGAGTCGAGACGTGGCAATCAAATTTCATTAGCAATAATTTATTCAGTAATTGCACAACGATTAGATATACCAATATTCGGTGTGAATTTACCTCAACATTTTATTTTAGCATATCAAGACGAGCAAAATGAATATGAAAAAATAAGTTTAGATCAACATGGAATTTTATTTTATATAAATGCATTTAACAAAGGCTTTATATTTAACAAAAGAGATATCGATTATTTCTTAAAACAATTAAACTTAGATTCGCTCCCAATTTTTTATAGCCCTTGTTCAAATATTCAAATCATGAAAAGGGTAATCAGAAACTTAATAAACTCTTACGAGAAATTAGGATACACGCAGAAGATTTCAGAACTAGAATCTATGTATGCTATATTAAATGATATTGAGCAAGACTAATTGTTATTTAGCTGTTGGGCAACTTCCTTTTTTCATGAATCTATAATCTTTTTCACCAAACATATATTTTAATGCAACAAATGCATAAGAATATTTATCGTAATTATTATTGAGAGCAAATCCATCGATTTGATCACTGAATGCGATATAATATCTATAACCAAACTCTACTTCAATTCGTTTAAATAAGCTTCTACCTGTGCTTAATTGAATTGGAACTATAAATTCGTTATTTCTAATATTGGTGGTAACAGTATCTGTTTTTCTTATTTTATTTTCATATACACCCAAGCCTGCTGAAGCTCTATATTGCCATCCTTTAAATTCCCAAAATAGATATGAATAGTTGATTGAAAAATCAAATGAACTTTCAATTTCAGTCGATGTATTTCTTTTAATGACTTCGCTAAAAAGTATTGATGAATTATTTTCAAGATGAGATTGGGTGTATCTCCCCATCGACCTAAAATTTAAATAGATGAGAGGCCTATATCCTAATGGTTTTTCAAATGAAATACCCCAAGAAAAAGCACTGCCTTCATTGACAAAATCTATATTGAAAAATGTTTGACTGCTTGCTACACCAGCTTGAATGGTTAAATAATAAGGAACCTTCGACTTCCATCTACCGTATAGAAAATCACTATTCCCTTTATATTGAGAATAACAACTATTGCTTATTATTATAATAATAAATATGGCTATTGAACGCTTCATCATAATTACAATATACTATTTTCTATTTTCTATTTTCTATTTTCATATCTTTATACATGGCAAAATCAAAAACAGTTTTCTTCTGTCAGAGTTGCGGTTACCAAGCTGCAAAGTGGTTAGGCAATTGCCCATCATGTAATGAATGGAATACTTTCGTTGAAGAAATAGTTGAAAAATCTACTGCAAAAATTGAGTGGAAGCAAGGAGATAATAAAGCACAACGTTTAAGTAAACCTGTTGCAATAGATCAAATTGAAAAAAGTGTTGACTATAGAATTCCGACTCATGACGAAGAGTTAAATAGGGTTTTAGGCGGAGGTATAGTGCCTGGTTCGTTGGTGCTCATTGGTGGTGAACCTGGTATCGGGAAATCAACACTGTTATTACAACTAGCCTTAACATTAAAAAAATTAAAAATACTTTACGTTTCTGGTGAAGAGAGTGAGCAGCAAATAAAAATGAGAGCTTTAAGGATGGTAGATAAAGAACCATCGAACTGCTTTATATTAACCGAAACATCCACCCAAAATATTTTTAAACAAATTGAAGAGTTAACACCTCAAATTGTAATTGTTGACTCTATACAAACTTTATACTCTGCACATATTGAATCAACACCTGGTAGTGTTTCTCAAATCAGAGAATGTACGGCTGAATTATTGCGATTCGCCAAAGAAACAAACACACCGGTTTTCTTAGTAGGTCATATCACCAAAGACGGAAATATTGCAGGTCCGAAGATATTAGAACACATGGTCGATACCGTACTTCAATTCGAAGGCGACAGACATCATACTTATAGAATTTTACGATCTATAAAAAACAGATTCGGTTCAACATCTGAATTAGGTATTTATGAGATGCGTGGCACTGGCTTACGAGAAGTGTCTAATCCATCTGAAATATTATTATCACAAAGAGATGAAGAATTGAGTGGCATTGCAGTATCAGTAATGATCGAAGGCTTAAGACCAATGTTAATTGAATCTCAAGCATTGGTAAGTACTTCAGCATATGGTACACCACAGAGATCAGCTACCGGATTTGATACTCGTAGAATGAATATGTTATTAGCAGTATTAGAGAAAAGATGCGGATTTAGGTTGGGGGTGAAAGATGTATTTTTAAATATCACAGGAGGTATAAGAGTAGAAGACCCAGCAATAGATTTAGGAATTGTGAGTGCGATAATCTCATCTCATGAAGACCTTGCTATATCAAGCAAGTATTGTTTTGCTGCAGAGGTAGGCCTATCGGGCGAAATCAGAATTGTAAATCGAATGGAACAACGTATAGCAGAGGCTGAGAGATTGGGCTTCGAAAAAATCTTTGTTTCTAGGTATTCCACTAAAGGAATAGACCTCAAAAACTATAAAATTGAGATAGTGCCATTGGGTAAATTAGAAGAATTATTTCAACAACTTTTCGGATAAAAACTTTTATATTTGCAACATTAAACGACAGACAATCAAAAAAATGAAAAGAATTTTCTTATTTATAGCTGCAGTATCATTACTAGCAGCATGCTCACAAGAGCCTCAAAAAAGTACAAGTACTGACGCAACAACAGTAGAAACATCAGCAGGATCTTACGATGCTTATGGCGAAGTAATTACAGCTGATAGTACAATTGCAGCAACTGCATTAGTATCTGAAATGGGTAATGCACCTACTTACGATGCAAAAATTGTAGGTAAAGTTTCTGAAGTATGCCAGAAAAAAGGATGTTGGATGACAGTAGACATCGGTAACGGTGAAACTATGCGTGTTACATTTAAAGATTATGGATTCTTTGTACCAACTGACAATGCTAAGATGGTTGGTAAAGAAGTTATTTTCCAAGGTACTGCTAAATTTGAAACTGTTTCAGTAGAAGATCAAAAGCATTATGCTGAAGATGCAGGTGATGCTAAAGAAAAGATTGATGCAATCACAGAAGCTAAAAGTACTTTATCTTTCGAAGCAGTAGGTGTTTTAGTACCTAAAGATGCTGAAGAGAAGAAAGCTATTTAATTTTAATATATTTGAATTAATGAAAGCTAATTGGATAACCAATTAGCTTTTTTTTATTATGTCTACCATACAAATACTCGATAAAACCTTTAAGCCTTATTTAAGTCATGAACTTATTCAAGAGCGTATTGCTACACTAGCAAAAGAGATAGAGCAAGATCATAAAAACACTGATGTTCATTTTGTTTGTGTGCTTAATGGCGCTTTATTTTTTAGTGCCGACCTAATAAAAGAATATCGCTATACCTGTCAATTACATACTATTCGTTGCAAATCTTATATTGGTACTGAGAGTAGTGGCATTATTGAAATGATTCAAGATTTCAGTGAGGAGATAAAAGATAAAGATGTAATACTTCTTGAAGATATTATAGATACGGGTCATACTTTAAATTTTCTACTCAATCATATAAAATTGTACCATCCGAAATCAGTAAAAATCGCTAGCCTTTTAGCAAAACCCGATGCATTGCAATACCCAATTGAAATAGATTACTTAGGATTTCAAATACCAAATCTGTTTGTTTTGGGCTACGGTTTAGATTACAATGGATATGGTCGAAACTTAAAAGACATCTACCAATTGGCACTTTAATTTTTTTTATGATTTATTAAGAATCAGTTTTTGTTATTCAGCATAAAACAATACCTTTGCCCAATTTTAAGCCTCCACTTTATGCCAAAAGATACATCCATAAAATCAGTTTTAATTATCGGTTCAGGTCCAATTATCATCGGACAAGCATGTGAATTCGACTATTCAGGCTCTCAAGCAGCACTTTCTTTGAAAGAAGAAGGTATTGAAGTCTCAATCATCAATTCGAATCCGGCGACCATCATGACCGATAAAGTTATCGCTGATCATGTTTATTTATTGCCATTAACTTGTGAATCGATTGAAAAGATTTTACAAGAGCGACAAATTGATGCGGTGATACCAACTATGGGCGGACAAACAGCATTAAATCTTGCAAAAGAGGCAGATGAACGTGGTATTTGGAAAAAATACGGTGTAAGAATCAAGGGTGTTGCAATTGATGCAATCGAAAAAACAGAAAATAGAGAAGAATTTAGAAAGTTGATGATTGAAATTGGCGTAGGTATTGCCAAATCAAAAATTGCAAATTCATTCTTAGAAGGTAAAGAGGCAGCTCAAGAAATAGGTTATCCATTAGTAATTAGACCTTCTTATACATTAGGTGGTTACGGCGGCGGATTCGTGCATACTAAAAAAGATATAGATGCTGCTTTAAATCACGGCTTACAAGCATCACCTACTCACGAAGTTTTAGTGGAGCAGGCTGTATTAGGATGGAAAGAATATGAATTGGAGTTGCTACGTGATAATAATGACAACATCATTATCATTTGCTCAATTGAAAATTTTGATCCGATGGGTATTCATACAGGTGATTCAATCACAGTAGCCCCTGCAATGACCCTATCTGATAGATGTTACCAAGAGATGCGTAATCATGCCATTAACATGATGCGTTCAATAGGTGACTTCGCAGGTGGTTGTAACGTGCAATTCTCTGTTAACCCTGAGAACGAAGATATCATCGCCATCGAAATTAATCCTCGTGTATCACGCTCATCAGCATTAGCATCTAAAGCAACAGGTTACCCTATTGCAAAAATTGCTGCTAAGTTGGCGATCGGATATAATTTAGATGAAATAGAAAATCAAATTACCAAAACTACTTCAGCATATTTTGAACCATCACTAGATTATGTGATTGTAAAAATTCCTAGATGGAATTTCGATAAGTTTAAAGGTGCGAATAGAGAATTAGGTTTACAGATGAAATCTGTTGGTGAAGTGATGGCAATTGGTAGAAGCTTCAACGAAGCATTACAAAAAGCATGTCAATCATTAGAGATTAACAGAATTGGTTTAGGTGCAGATGGCAAGCAAAGCAGAAACCTTGAAGACATTATGAAAAATTTAGAGCATGCAAGTTGGGACAGATTGTTCCATGTGCGTGATGCTTTAAGTTTAGGTGTGCCTGTAACATCAGTTCAAAAAGCAACGAAAATTGATCGTTGGTTTTTAATGCAAATAAATGAATTAGTAAATATCGAATTAGAAGTTAAGAGATATTCTATAAATAACTTACCAACTGAAATATTATTCAATGCAAAACAAAAAGGATTCTCAGATGCACAAATTGCATTCTTGTTAGGTGTCACAGAAGATGACGTTTACAATAAGAGAAAATCTTTAGGTATGCACAGAGTATATAAAATGGTTGATACTTGTGCTGCTGAATTCCCAGCTCAAACTCCATATTACTACTCAACTTTCGAAGGTGAAAATGAATCGAAAGTTTCTGATAAAAAGAAAATCATTGTATTGGGTTCAGGTCCGAATAGAATCGGCCAAGGTATTGAGTTCGACTATTCTTGCGTACATGGCTTAATGGCTGCAAAAGAATCAGGTTACGAATCAATCATGATTAACTGTAACCCTGAGACTGTTTCTACCGATTTCAACATGGCCGATAAATTATATTTCGAGCCAGTATTCTGGGAGCATGTAAGAGAAATTATTGATTTAGAAAAACCAGAAGGAGTCATTGTTCAGTTAGGCGGACAAACTGCTTTAAAGATGGCAGAACAATTAGAGAAAAATGGTATCAAAATCATTGGTACAAGCTTCAATGATATGGATATCGCCGAAGATCGTGGAAGATTCTCAGATTTATTACGCGACTTAAATATACCTTACCCTAAATATGGTGTTGCTGAAAGTGCCGAAGAAGCATTAATAGTTGCTAAAGAAGTTGGTTACCCAGTGTTAGTACGACCTAGTTATGTATTAGGCGGACAAGGCATGAGTATTGTAATTAACAATGAAGAATTAGAAAACGCTGTAGTAAAATTATTAAGAGATATACCTGGTAATAGAATATTGATTGACCATTTCTTAGACAGAGCAGAAGAAGCAGAATCAGATTCTATTGGTGATGGAGATGATGTTCATATTGTCGGATTAATGGAACATATTGAACCAGCAGGTATTCACTCTGGCGATTCAAGTGCTGTATTACCTCCATTCAATCTTTCTGAAAATGTAATAAAGCAGATGGAAGAGTATACCATCAAACTTTCAAGATCATTAAACGTACGTGGTTTACTAAACATACAATTCGCTATTAAAAACGAAAAGGTATATGTGATAGAAGCAAATCCTCGTGCTTCGAGAACTGTACCGTTTATTGCAAAAGCTTACGATGTACCTTATATCAACATCGCAACTAAAGTAATGCTAGGTGCAAATAAATTGAAAGACTTTACCATAGAAAGAAAACTTGAAGGTTATGCAATTAAAGAACCTGTGTTCTCATTCCATAAATTCCCAGAAGTAAAAAAAGAATTAGGTCCTGAAATGAAATCAACAGGTGAAGCAATTGTATTCATCAAAAATCTTCAAGATCCTTATTTCTTAAAACTTTATAAAGAGAAATCTATGTATTTAAGTAAATAATTTTTACTTTCATATATACATCTAAAAAATATATATGAAAAAAATTATTTGCCTTTTTGTGTTATCTGTTTTTATCAATGTAGTTAATACAAATGCGCAGAATTTAGTAGCCTATTATAAATTAGATGGTAATGCTAATGCGTTCATCGGTAATATTAATGGTATTACATTTGGATCAGTAATAGCAGATACCAATAGATTTAACTTACCAAATGCTAGCTTAAGAATTCAAAATTCTTCTAGCTATGCAAGAATTCCTAATTCATTCGATCTAGTTGAAAAGACTTTCAATTTTTGGTTTAGACTTGACACAATTCTGAGTTCAAGTGCACCAAATTTATTAACAATAGATAATGGTAGTTTAAATCATGGAATGATTTATTTACAATTATATAGAAGCTTAGGAAATAATAAATTACAATTCTTTGGTGGCAATACTAATCCTTTAGAAACAAATATCATTACTAAAAAATGGTATAAAATAAGTCTAACCTATAAGAATTCAGTTTATAAATTATATTTAGACAATAAATTAATTGGCAGTGTTACCTCTACTAATGTACATTCAATAGATGGTTATCAAGGCATGGTGTTAGGTTCTAATAGAGCTTTTAATAGCTTAAGTACACTAAGAGGTAAAATAGATGATTTAAGTATCTATAATTATGCAATGGATAGTACTCAATTAGCAAATATTACTGAAGCTACTTGTGACTTTAATAACATAATTAATATTTATGATACAACAAATGTAACTATCGTTGATACTAACTATGTTACGATTACTGATACAACTTATCTAACAATTACTGATACAAATTTTGTTACAATTAGAGATACTACTTACTTATCAGTTTATGATACATTGATAATTGATATCTTCTCTTCAATTTCTCAAAACCCAATTAATACTATAAAAGTTTATCCTAATCCGACGAAAGATTTCTTAAACATCAATAACGGTAATTTCACAACAATTAATAATTACCAATATGTAATTATTAACTCTAGTGGTGCAAATATATTTACCGACATAGTTAGTGCAGCCCAAACAGTTATTAACATAAGTACATGGCCCGAAGGAATCTATTTCTTAAACATTTACGATCTTACTGGTAAACTTATTGAGGTCAAAAAAATTATTTTAAATTAACTTGGAAGTCATTGAAATCATAGGGTTTCTATTTGCTGTCTTAGGTATCTACTATTCAGCAAAGCGTAAACTTATTTATTGGCCACTAAGTATTATAAGCTCATCAGCATACATGTTTTTCTTTTATGAGATTAACTTGTATGCTGATTCTTTATTGCAAATATTTTTTATTCTTTCTTCTATCTTCGGATGGTACAGCTGGCATAAGGATCTAGATGAAAATTCTGATATGCTTACTATAAACTCACTTAATAAAAAACAGATAGTTCAAGTACTCGGTACAATATTATTTACTGGGATTATAATGGGTTTCTTATTTAAAAAATTCAGCAATGCAGATTACGCTTACTATGATAGTATTTTATTTAGTGCAAGTGTTATTAGTACTATTCTATCGGCTAAAGCATACATAGAAAATTGGTATTTCTGGATCGTTATAAATTCAGCTTATATCATATTATATATTTCAAAACAAGCTCATTTAACTGCATTTTTATACTTAATTTTGATTGTCTTGGCAATCGTCGGACTAAGAGATTGGAAGAAAAATTTTAATGTATAAAATAGCAGTTATAGGTCCTGAATCTACCGGCAAATCAAACTTATCTGAGTATTTAGCAAATTATTACAATTGCCTCTGGGTACCAGAATTTGCAAGAGAGTATTGTGCTAAACTTGATAAAGAGTGTGATATGCAAGATGAGTTGAATATATTCTTCGGACAACTCAACTCAGAACGTACTATCTTTAAAGAGTCTCTAAGCACAAATCAGTCATTAATGATTTGTGACACAACAATTGTGACCGTAAAAGTATGGACAGAGCATGTTTTTAAAACATGTCCGGATGTTGTAGAACACGAATTTAAGCAACGACATTATGATCTATATTTGCTTACGAATAATGATTTACCATGGCAAGATGATCCTTTACGTAATTTCCCAAATGAAAGAGAATTCTTTTACAATTGGTATTTAAGACTTTTAGAGGAAAATAATTTAAACTTTAAAATCGTTTCTGGTGTTAATCAAGATAGGTATCAAAATGCAGTTAACTTAGTAGATCAATTTTTAAATCAAAAGAAATGAACTTACAAGAATCACATCGCTGGGTAATTATTAGATTATTGGTTATAAGTGTTTTGTTTACAGCAATAGCATTTTTAATTAATGGTTATACTTGGCGTGAAGAACTCTCAAAAATATACGTAAATAGCTTGTGGTTAACATCCGCATTTAATCTTATAGCTGTATTAATATTTATATTTATAAAGCCTAAGAGTTCGATAATAGAAGATGAATATAAGGAAGTATATAGTATAGGTAAGTTATCTAGAAATATTTATATGTTTTCAGTAATAATGTTCTTTAGTGGTTTAATGTCATTTAGCTCTAGCGCAGGTCGAGTGGCTTACATATTTTTCATTATTGGCTTATTAAGCATGTCTATAGCACATGCTACTTATTACATCTGGATCAGAAAATTTAAATAAGAGCTTACATTGATATAACATTTAATCATAATATTTGTTATCATTTCTTTTTATAAGCCTTATATTTGTTGAGTTTTGAATATTAAAGATATTTTTCAGTATTACAAAACCGATGATCGCATATCAACTATTGCCAAAACATTAAACTCAAAAAAGAACACTCATGTTCATTTAAAAGGTTTAGTAGGTTCATCGGATGCATTTGTTAGTTTAGCTTTGTATTTTTTACAAAAGCAATGTCAACTCTTTGTCCTTTCTGACCGTGAAGAAGCCATTTACTTCCAAAATGACTTAGAAAATTTAAGTGATAAAAAAGTATTACTCTTTCCTTCATCTTATCGAAAAGCATTTGATATAACTAATATTGACAAACAAGCAGTACTACAAAGAGCTGAAGTTCTAAATGAATTAAAAAATGCATCAGAATATGGCAAATTAATTGTCACCTACCCCGAAGCCATTGCTGAGAAAGTAATGGATAGGGAGTCTCTCGAAAAACATACACTTGAAATTAAATCAGGTGAACGCTGTTCTATTGATGCTATTAACGACTTCTTAACTGAATACGAATTTGAAAGAGAAGATTTTGTTTTTGAAGCTGGACAATTCTCAATTCGTGGAGGTATTGTTGATATTTATTCTTATTCACATGATTTACCATATAGAATAGAATTCTT
>JBKCCA010000452.1:0-1899 GCA_046305595.1 bacterium | reverse complement strand
AATAATTACTTTTTGAAGCGACTAAGTGGAAGTGCCGATGGAACACTCACTAAATAAACACCTACAAAAATCATTAATCCGAATATTACTTTATGCGTTGTTAATTGATCTTTACCAAGCAGTATAGCAATTACACTAGCTAGTATAGGCTGTAAATATATATATGCGCCAACTAATGAAGAGTTAGCGTGTCTTAATGCCCAACCATTTAACAAGTATGTTAAGAACGTTGCTCCTGCAATTAAAAAGAAAATACTTGTCCAGATATTACTTGGTATTTGCTCCCACTGAACATTATTCAATTCAGGTATTGAAAATGGTAAAATTAAAATGCCACCAAATAAGAATGTCCATTTTATAACTGTAATCGGATTGTATTTATGTAATAAAGGTTTTGCGATTATTAAGTAGTAAGAATAAATGATTGCATTTAATGTTACCATAATATCACCTGCTAATGTTTCAGAGGAGAAGTTCAACTTCGGACCAATTAATAACATACCGGCACCCAAAACACCAAGTATTAATCCAGATACTTTTAATATTGTTACTTTTTCTTTCAAAATAAAAAAGGAGAAAAAGCCAACGAATAATGGAGTAGTTACCATTAAGATTGCACCATTAATTGGAGTAGTAATTGAAAGTCCTTTGAAAAATAATAGCATATTAGCAGCTACGCCAAATACTGCACATTTAATTAATTCTAAGAAATCTTTTTTGTCAGTAATTTTCTCTTTAACAAAAATTGCATGAGTGATCCATAATAAAACAATCGCTCCCCAAACTCTAATTCCTATTAAACCCATTGGCTCAACATAAGCAGGCATTACCATTTTTGCAATGGTAAAGGTTGCAGCATATATAAGTGAAACTAGAAAAAGTGAGAGATGAACTTTTAAAATGGTAGACATTATATTAATTTTCTTGCGACAAAATTAGTCTTTCCATTTCATTATATACTTTAGATTTTAATTTTTCTAAATCATCTATAGTATATTCATTGACAAAAATTGGATCTGCAAAAATAGCTTTTATTACACCAGGTCTAATAGCAAAAGGATCTTTTCTAGGCATTAACTCTCTTGAATTAATTAATACAAAAGGAGCAATTGGAGTTTGTGTTTCAATTGCAATTCGAAAAGCACCATCATAAAATTCTTTTAATGGATTAGGTGTTGTATTCATGGTACCTTCTGGGAAGATCAGAATAGAAATTCCTTCAGCTAATACTTTTTTTAATTTTTCTACACTTGCAGCTCTACTATCTTTGTCACTTCTATCTAATGTTACCACCACACGAGTGTAAATAAAACCAAAGAAAGGTATTTTACTCATTTCTATTTTACCTAATGGTTTAAAGGCATTAGGCGCTGCAAGTACTACTGCTGGTGCATCTAAATAAGATCCATGATTACATACATAAATATATGTTTGATCAGTCTTTACATTTTTATTTCTCTTAATAGTAAAAAAGAAACCACTAATAGCAGCGAAAGTAAATGACCAAAAACGAAGTAATGCAAATGGTATTTGTGCTCCATATTTACCAGGTAAATATGAAAACAAAATAATAAAAGGTAAGACTAGAAGCATGATCGTAAAAAATGCTATCAAGCCAAGTGTTAAATGAATTACTGAAATGATTTTTCTCATGCTAATATATTTAGTGCAAGGCATGCTTTTTCAGCTGCATTTTTCTCTGCGTTTTTCTTGCTGAAATCTTGTCCTTTGCCCATGTCTTCGCCATTAATTAATACTCTTACAGTAAACAATCGCGATTGACCTGCATGTTTTTCTTCTAAAAGTTCAAATTGAATTTCTTTGCCTTCTTTTTGAGCCCATTCTAATAATCGGCTTTTAAAATTAGACTCGGTTTGTTCTAAATGATCTATATCAACG
>JBKCCA010000451.1:0-2536 GCA_046305595.1 bacterium | reverse complement strand
GGCTGTACTCTCAATGTTAAATCATCACTTATATCAAAATTATAGAACTGTGCATATACATATGCATCAATAATATTTGCAGCATAAACCAAAACTAATCCGATCGCTGAAAAATCTCTATTTCGTCTATAAAAATCTTTTAAAGTAATTAGGTTTTGAACTGTGTATAATCCCGAGAATTCTGAATTGGTAGATGAAGAAGTATCTGAATCTAATTTATAAGCCTTTAAATATTTTTGGTAATTATTATTATTCCACACGATTGAATATACTAATGCACCTGCACCAGCATATATAATCGGAACCTTCCATGCTTGTTTATTATACACCTGTCCGAGGCCCGGCAACATCGCCGATAAATTTGCTGCTCTATTTGCAGAATGAGGATTTATTAGAACTACACTAGAATTGACGCTATCTGTTTGCTGTGCAATAGAGTTAAAGCTCCATATCAATAGCATTAAAACAAACAAATACTTATTCATTTTACCAATCTAACATTTCTAAAATTCTGTTCAAATCATCAGTTGATAAGAACGGAATATTGATAGAGCCTTTGCCTTTATCGTCGGCCTTGATCAAAACTTTATTGCCAAATTTCGAACTCAAATCATCTTGAATTTTTTGATATTCAAAATTATTTCTCAAAGTTTTTCCATTGCTAGTAGCAGAGGTAGTTTGTTCTTTTTTAGAACTATGTTGTAATGATCTTACTAAATCTTCTACCTTACGAACTGATAAATCTTTAGTAAGTAATTCTTTGAACACATATAGTTGTTGATCTACATTTTCAACATTCACCATCGCTCGCGCATGTCCCATAGAAATCTGTTGATCACGAATTGCAGCTTGAATAATTGGCGGCAATTTTAATAATCTCAAATAGTTAGTAACTGTAGTTCTATTTTTACCTACTCTAGTACCTAATTCTTCTTGATTTAATTTGCACTCTTCAATCATTCTTTGAAAACTAATTGCAACTTCCATTGCGTTTAAATTTTCACGTTGAATATTTTCTATCAATGCCATTTCGATCATCTCTTGATCGTTGGCAGTTCTGATATATGCAGGTACCTCTTTTAATCCGGCTAACTTACTCGCTCTTAATCTTCTCTCACCCGAAATTAATTGATATGAATTAGCACTTAATCTTCTAACAGTTAAAGGCTGTATTATACCTTGAACTTTTATAGAATCAGCTAATTCTTGTAGAGCTTGCTCTTCAAAATTATCTCTTGGTTGATAAGGGTTAGCTTCAATTTGTTCAATTGGAATTGCAGAAATTGTATTCACTGCAGCTACGCCTGCTTGACCTGATAAAGTTGGCTCTGGTTTAGTATTTACCTGATCTTTATCACTCAATAATGCTCCAAGACCTTTGCCTAAAGCGTTTCTTTTTACTGCACTACTCATTGCTCTCTGATTTTAACTCTTCTTTCGCTAATCCGTTTTTCACCAAAATCTCTTTGGCTAAATTCAAATAATTGATTGCTCCCTTACTTGTTGCATCGTGCATAATGACCGATACTCCAAAGCTAGGTGCCTCACTCAATCTTGTATTTCTTTGTATGATTGTATCAAATACTAAATCTTGGAAATGTGTTTTCACCTCCTCTACTACTTGATTAGATAATCTTAAACGAACATCATACATCGTTAATAATATACCTTCTATTTGTAAATCGGGATTTAATCTAGTCTGTACAATTTTGATTGTGTTCAATAATTTACCTAATCCTTCTAATGCGAAGTACTCACATTGTACAGGTATAATTACAGAGTTCGCTGCTGTTAAAGCATTGATTGTAATTAAACCTAATGAAGGTGAACAATCTATAATGATGAAATCATATTGATCTTTAATTTTCGCAAAGACCTCTTTCATCTTATGCTCGCGATCTACCAAATTGATCATCTCAATTTCAGCACCCACTAAGTCAATATGCGCTGGTAATAAATCTAAATTAGGTGTACTAGTCTCTAATATAGCCTCTCTAGGCTCAATATTATTGATGATACACTCATATATACTTGCTTTAATCTCACGCGGATCATAACCGATTCCCGAAGTTGCGTTTGCCTGCGGGTCAGCATCTACCAATAAGGTCTTATACTCTAACACTGCTAAACTTGCCGCCAAGTTAATCGATGAAGTAGTTTTGCCTACTCCTCCCTTTTGATTTGCTAATGCAATGATTTTACCCATATTTCTTATTTCCTGTATTTAACAAAAACCTAAAAAACTTTGAAATTCGCAAGATTTTAGGTTTTTTACAGATTTGCTAAAATACGAATCTTTTAAACATTCGGAAAGGCTTTGTGTTATTAATACTTATTTAAATAACGATGATCACATTAGTTTCAGGAACCAATAGACCCAATAGCAGAACTAGCTTATTAACAAATTATTATAAAAACGAATTAGAGAAAAAAGGAGTTGAAGTTCAAACCATCTATCTACAAGACTTACCAGCAAACATCATTGAAACAGACCTTTATGGTAAACGCTCTGCAGAATTTGAGAAAATACAAGACC
>JBKCCA010000450.1:0-2962 GCA_046305595.1 bacterium | reverse complement strand
CATTACAATCGGGTAAAGAGATGGTTGCTGCAGGTTATATCATTTACGGATCATCAACCATGTTTGTTTATTCAACGGGTAAAGGTGTTAACGGATTTACGCTTGACCCATCAATCGGTGAATTCTGTTTATCACACCCTAATATGCAGATACCTGAGAATGGTAAAGTGTATTCTATCAATGAAGGTAATTACATACACTTCCCAGATGGAGTGAAAAAATATTTAAAATACTGTCAAGAAATTGATGCCGATACTAATAGACCTTATACATCTCGTTATATCGGATCGATGGTGGCAGATTTCCATAGAAATTTATTAAAAGGTGGTGTGTTTATTTACCCATCTTCATACGGTGCTGAGAAAGGTAAGTTGAGATTGATTTATGAATGCAATCCGCTTTCATATTTAATGGAACAAGCAGGAGGTAAGTCGACTGACGGTTTAAATAGAATTTTAGATTTACCTGTTACACATTTACACCAGAGAACTCCAATTTTTATTGGTTCACCTAAAATGGTTGAGAAAGCTGAAGAATTTATGGCTATAAACTCACCCGTTGAAAAGATTGTCTGAGGCTGATTCTTTTTCATAAACCTCATCAATTAAAAGATTTGTTTCTTCGGATGCTGCGACTGCCAAACGGTCGCAGCGTTCATTTTCAGGATGACCGTTGTGTCCTTTAATCCAGTGAAACTTCACTTTATGTCTTCTGTAAATATTTAAAAATCGTATCCACAGATCTTTGTTCTTCTTGTTCTTGAATCCGATTTTTACCCAATTAAACAACCAACCTTTTTCTACTGCTTCAACAACATATTTTGAATCACTGAATACGACTACTTCAGCATCTTTGATTTTAATTTCTTCTAATCCCTTTATCACCGCTAACAATTCCATTCGGTTATTAGTAGTTAAACGGAAGCCCTCTGATAATTCTTTATAATGCTGCCCTGCTTTTAACACAACACCGTAACCACCATTACCAGGGTTTCCCTTAGCCGCACCATCCGTATATAATAATATTCTCATTATGCTTTTTGATCTTTTAGTGCAATGTAAACTCTTCTAAAATAAGCGATGTATACAAAGCCTGTTATGACTGCGAAAATACGAGTGATTTCGAACATCCATTGATCTTTTACAAATTTGTTTTCACCCCAACCCCAAAGTAAATTAATAAGGTGTAGTAATGAGATGATTAAAAAATAGGGCCACTCTTTTGAATCTTTACTTAGTACATAGGCGCTAAAGAAAAACATAGGGAATAAATATCTTTCGTGCATCTCGGGCAGGAGTATGAAAACCGAAAAACAGAAAAATGAAAGTAGTAGAAATATCAGTGTTTCATTTTTAAAGTTACGAATGTATTGAAAGAAGATCCATAGAAACACTAATGAAAATAGGGTATAGGCGAGTAGCTTACGTGTAATTAAATTGAATACTAAGACATCATTAGGTGGAAATTTAAGATCCATTTTCAAATCAAAATCTGCCCAAATTGCCCAATAGAAATTAAAGGCATTTACACTAATGTTATTGTAACGACCAGCTGCTGTGATATGCGGATTGATAGAGTCCATCGCATTAGGAGCATACAATATAAATGGCAAGTTGGGAATTATATAGATGATAGATAACAATAGTATGGCTAATATTTTCTCTTTTATACTGACTCTTACCATCAAATACATTAGGCCTAGTAATGGCAAAAATAAAATGGTTTGTGTTTTTAAGGAGAGTGATAAACCGATACTTATTGCAGCGATGTATAATTGCTTATGATAAATTGTATAGAATGCAATGAACATTAAAATGGTGTACAATATATCTATCTGTCCCCATCCGTATGCATTCAATATTGTTACAGGTGAAAATATTAATGCTGTTAAAAATATTTTATTGTTGAATTTTTTAGAAATGTAAATTAAGAATAAGCATTCTATCAATAAGTTGAAGAGTTTTAAAAAACTATCATACAAATGTGTATGCATATCTAGTCCTAAGAAATTAAATAAATAGGCGAGAGGTGCAATAACATACAAATACAATGGTGGGTAATCGCATTCAAAGCGATCAACTTGTATTGAATAAATTTGAGTGAATCCGTTATTTACAATACGATCTCCCCAATGTTCAAAAAAGTCATAATCAGAATTATGTCCGTCTGATATAAAAAACAACAACCTGATTAGAAAGCAAATGAGAATAAAGCGTTTCCATCTTTGATGATTGTTGAGTATTTGACTCGGTAATTGATTATAGTCTAAAATTGCTTTGATCGAAGGCATTTCCAAAAATAGAAAAATATTAATGTAATAAATTCTGATTTTATTTGTGAAAATAGATTCCTAATGCTATTTTTGCCATCCCGAAAGGGTAATACGGTGGATGTAGCTCAGTTGGTTAGAGCACTAGATTGTGGTTCTAGGGGTCGCCGGTTCGAACCCGGTCTTCCACCCAAAATAAAAAAAGCCTCTTCATTGAGGCTTTTTTATTTTTTACTGTCCAGAGTATTCTTTCCAATTTTTTTCTTTATAAATATTTTCTCCAAAATACTTTAAGATTGGGTTTATATCTTTAGGTGTTAAGTAACCAGGTACCACGGTTAAAAGGTTCATGTCTTCATCTAAAAATACAGTAGAAGGGTACGACATTTGTCCGTTCAATAAGCTCACGGCTAACTCATTCGCCTTGTATTCTTGTTTGAAAGTAAATACTTTGTCTTTAAATTTTATCTCTTCTTTTTGTTCAGCATTCAGTTTTACAAAATAGAAATGTTGTTCAATTTGTTTAATTACTTCTGCATCTGTGTATGTGTTTTTATCCATTTTTTTACACCAGCCACACCAGTCGGTATATACATCTACTATGATTTTCTTCGGATTTTTCTTTTGTAATTCAACAGCCTCTTCAAAGCTAATCCACTTGATTTCTGGTTCAGATTTTGCACTATATGCATT
>JBKCCA010000449.1:0-1195 GCA_046305595.1 bacterium | reverse complement strand
TCTTAATTCTTAATTCTTAACTCTTAACTCTGAGTTCTCAATTATCACAGCATACCCCTGCCCCACACCTATACACATCGTCACCAATGCATATCTTTTATTCTGCTCTTGCAATTCAATTGCTGCTGATAATAAAATTCTTGCACCTGTCATTCCGAGTGGATGTCCGATTGCAATAGCCCCACCATTCGGATTTATTCTTGCATCATCATCAGCCAAGCCTAATGTTCTTGTACATGCTAAACTTTGTGCAGCAAATGCTTCATTAATTTCTATGATGTCGATTTGATCTAATGTTAAGTTTGCTTTTGCTAATGCTTTGCGGCTAGCTTCAACAGGACCAATACCCATGATGCGAGGTTCAACACCTGCAGCTCCCATTGAAATAATTTTCGCTAATGGTTTTAAACTATATTTCTTAATTGCATCGTCTGATGCAAAAAGTAATGCTGCTGCACCATCATTTAATCCTGATGCATTACCAGCAGTTACCGTACCTTCTTTTCTAAACGATGCTTTTAATTTAGCTAAACCCTCTAATGTTGTATCTGCTTTTACAAATTCATCTTTGCTAAAAATGATCGGATCTTTTTTCTTTTGAGGAATTTCAATCGCTACAATTTCTTTTGCTAATCGCCCCGATTCAGTAGCTCTTGCAGCCTTTTGTTGTGAACGTAATGAAAATGCATCTTGATCTTCTCTAGAAATTTTGTGGATGTCCACTAAATTTTCAGCAGTCTCTCCCATCGCATCTACTCCGTACATTTCTTTCATCTTCGGATTTATAAATCTCCATCCGAAGGTAGTATCGTATAACTGAACATCTTTACCAAATGGTGTTGATGATTTTGACATCACGAACGGACCTCTAGTCATATGTTCAACACCACAAGCAATAATAAGATCAGCATCACCAGTCATTATATTTCTTGCAGCATCCATAGAAGCTGATAAGCCCGATGCACATAATCTATTTACTGTAACACCCGGTACTGTATAAGGCATGCCCGCTAATAATAAAGACATACGGGCAACATTTCTATTATCTTCACCTGCTTGATTCGCACAACCCATTATAACATCTTGCACGTCTGAATAATCTACCGATGGAAATTTTTCCATCAATGCTTTTATAACATGTGCACCTAAATCATCAGCTCTTACTGACGATAAAGTTCCTGCTAATTTCCCTACC
>JBKCCA010000448.1:0-1353 GCA_046305595.1 bacterium | reverse complement strand
TCGGTAACCCTTATGGCGATGAATGGAGTGTTGAAGTGGTTGAAAAATGGACCAAAAAACTTTTTGATTTAGGCATTAGAGATATAGCATTTGCAGATACAGTTGGCATATCAAACACTGAAAATATAAATTACCTATTTAGCAATATAGCACCCTTATTTAAAGAGATAGAATTCAGTGCACATTTACATTCAACACCAGAACAACGCATCGAGAAAATCAATGCAGCTTATCTAGCAGGTTGTAGAAAGTTTGATGTAGCAATAAAAGGTTATGGTGGCTGTCCGATGGCTGCTGATGACCTAACCGGA
This sequence comes from bacterium, assembly GCA_046305595.1. Classification (GTDB taxonomy): domain Bacteria; phylum Bacteroidota; class Bacteroidia; order Sphingobacteriales; family Sphingobacteriaceae; genus JAEYZM01. The sequence goes on along the minus strand of JBKCCA010000448.1, from coordinate 1,042 downwards.
AATATATCAACAGAAAGTTTATTGTTTTATTTAGATGACAATAAAGTTGAACATTCGATTGATCAAAATAAATTCAATCAATCGATGTTACTTTCTTCTAAAATATTTCATTAAGACTTTTGAAAAGTTCTGAGTCTTAACTCAGTTAATTTTTTCTTGGTATATAATGGGAATACACCATTCATCATCCAGTCATAATAACTAGGCTCTTGTTGAAACACATCTGACACTTTTTTGCCCTTGTGTTTACCGAAATTAAATACTTCGTCGCCATTATCATTGAAAACCATAGTGCCTGCGAAGTCTACATTTTTCTGTACTTGTGTAAACTTATGTAGGGCTTCTACATCGTTCTGAACTGGTATAAGTTTATTCCCTTTTTTATCAGTGTATTCAGCGTTCTCATATCTCTCTATTTGTGATAAAAGAACTTCATATGTTGCTCTAATATCAGCCTCAGCAGAATGAGCATTTTCAAGCTCTTTGTTGCAATAAAATTTATAAGCTGCCTTTAAAGTTCTTTGTTCCATTTGATGAAAAATGTTTTGAACATCAACGAACTTGCGCTTACTAATATCGAACTCTACTTCTGCACGTAAGAACTCTTCCATTAAAATCGGGATGTCAAATTTATTAGAATTATATCCCGCTAAATCGCAGTTCTCTAAAAATTGAGCTAAGCCTTTCGCAATCTGTTTGAATGAAGGTGCGTCTTGTACATCTTCATCATATATGCCATGAATCAACGACGACTCAAGAGGTATTGGAATACCCGGATTTATGCGTTTAGTTTTAGTTTCTTCAGTACCATCAATATTTATTTTGAGAACAGAAATTTCCACTATTCTATCTGAGGCTACACTGATGCCTGTTGACTCTATGTCAAAAAATGCTAGAGGCTTTTTTAATTTTAATTGTATCATTAATACCTATTGAAGCAACAATATAAACATTATTCTTCAATTAACACACCCATTCTACCCATTTGATAATCACGATATGCTTCCATTATTTCGGTTTCTGAGTTCATGACGAACGGACC
>JBKCCA010000447.1:0-16638 GCA_046305595.1 bacterium | reverse complement strand
TAATCATAGTCAATTTCTTTTTTGAATTTCTTAGCATCTTCAAATTCATTTTCTAATGATTTCTCTTTAATGATATTTTCAATTTTATTGAGTAAATCTATTATATCATCTATGTCTCTTCTTAATGGTCTAATATTAGAGCTTACAAAGTTTATTGGATTATTTATCTCATGTGCAATACCTGCAGTTAATTGACCTAGTGATGCCATCTTCTCAGCATCAACTAATTTAGTTTGTGCATTTTTTAAATCATCTAATGCATTATTTAAATCAATATTAGATTGATTTAATTCACGTGTTCTTTCTTCTACTTTTACCTCTAAAACTATATTCTGTTCTTTGATAATTTTTTCATTTTCTAGAGAAACTCTCAAAGCCTCTGCTTGCGATGCTTCTTTTTCTTTTCTATAGATATTGATTTTATCAGCTAATGCAAATGAAAGTAAGGTCACTTCGGTTGCGGAACCAATTTGTAATGCGTAATATGTTAAATCGTTATATGGTAAAATATTGAAATTCCTTAACACGAATACTACTATAGAAATTAAAAAAATACTCCATGCAATTAAAAAATATATTGCAGGTCTGTATCCTCTTTTACCAATAGCATACGCGATGTGAATAGTTAAAACTGATCCAACCATCGCAGTAGCTTGCACTAAATTTTGTGCCCAATAAAATTCTTCAAGTAAACTTAATATTAAACAAATAGTATAGAAGAAGAATATGATATTTAAAATGGTATCACCTCTTTTGTAATTATCTTTAGTATTTAAAAAATTCTTTACAAATAATATGGCTGTCCAGCCATTCAATACCGGTATCAGAAACGTACTCTGCAAAACCATCCACACTGAGTTCGGCCATAAATACTTAAAGCCATAGCCTTGCAATACTACTTGTGTAAGTCCGACGAAAACTATATAAGAAACATAATACAAATAACTTCTATCTCTTACCGTTATGTATATAAATAAATTATATATCGCCATCACTAAGATGATACCTAGGTATAAGCCAAATACTAAATCTTTAACAATTAACTCTTCGAAAATTTCTTTTTGAGTGCCAAGTAATAATGGTAGTTGTACTTGCTCGCCACTTCGTACTTTAAGGTAAAACTCTCTTACTTCATCTTTTTCAAAATTGAGATAGAATAAGTAGTTCTGATTATCGATTTGTCGTGCCGAATATTTTCTAATCTCACCCGAAAGTACAGAGTCGTAAGAGCCTGTTTTATTTTTTGAATAAAAAACTATTTCATCAATAATGGGGTACTCTAACTCCAATACTAATTTTTTAATATTCGATTGATTCTGTACTTGAATTTTAACCCAATGAGTACTTCTGCTTATAGCAAGATTAGGTGTAGTTTCGTGCTTATAACTAAACTTGTTTAGTTGTAGTACATCGCTTAATGACAATGAATTAGTAGCATCGCTAAATATTCCGACATTCGAACCAACGTTCAAAGTTTTTGTATCATCATTGAAAATAATTAATTCATCTGCCTTACTGGTATTGTTAAACAATAAAAAAGCTATAACAAACAAACACAACTTCATCAATCGCATATCTGATATTAAATTTTAGATTTAAGATAATTATTATTCGGAATTAATAATTGATATTCAACTTGATATTCACCTTTTGGGCCTTTTTCGTTTTTTACTTGATTCGGATGTTCACGTAATTCGAAAATATTTTCTCGTTCTTTTTCTTCTGCGTGTGTCAGAGTATCACAATCGTGAATAGCCATAGCAGTTGCAACGAAATCGTCTTTAGGGTAAAAGAATATTCCTTTATCGCCTAAGTTTTCTTCAACTACTGCTCCTACTCTTTTACCCATACGTGTAGTAACCGGAGCACATAAAACAAAAATTTTATTAATTGATAATTGATTGACAACAGAAACGCAAACTCTACACAATATCAAACTTCCTATTCCCATGCCTGCAACTTCCATAGAATTCCACATACCACAAATCTCTGCACATCCTTCTATAACATAATCATAAACTTTAGGGTCATAATGTCCTAGTGCATGTTCAATTGGTAATTGTACTTTACCATCAACCATTTGAACTCTTGCACCACCGTATACTTTCTCCCCAGTTTCATCTTCTACAATAATTACAATTGTATTTTCACTATACACCCAATAAATATTAGTGGATGTTACTTTTGCAACTCCGAAATGAATTTCTAATAAACGACGATGACCTTCTATGAATTTCATACAAGCATCATAATCATCAACTGCTCGAAATGCTCTAATTTTTATCATCTCTGCAATTATTTAATTAGCTCTTCAAAATCTATGTAATATCTTCCTGATGTTTTCAAATCACCTAATAAAATTCGTCTAGCCACATCGGTAACCATTGCACCACCTAATACTACTGATGAAGCTAATTGTGGCCATGTAGAAATACTTTTACCCATTTCTGATAACGACATTTTCATACGTGTAGAAATTTTATCAATACCTACCATCGCACCTAACAATGGTACCTTTTCTTGATTACTTAAATTCCTCAACGATTTCAAATCAGTCATGCCTTCTGGTATTAAACCATGTAATAAAGGCATATTATCTGATAAATCAAATCTTTCTATATCTAACATCCCCCTATCATTTGTATCCATCACCACTGGAATCTTATACTCTCTTGCTTTAATTCGTGATAATATTTTGATATCTAATCCGTCACATTCCTCTACTAATAAATCAATTTTTTTATCACCAATTAAAAACTCATCAATATTTTCTTCTGTAATACCTTCTGAAAATATTTTAACTTTTATATACGGATCCATCTCTGCTATCTCTCTTGCAGCAATAATTGTTTTTGATAAGCCAATGTTTGATACCATTGTTCGAATACGATTCATATTGCTTAGCTCTAACAAATCGAAGTCAGCCATACGAATTTCACCAGCCACTCTCTCCATAGCAATGGTAAGCGCTATCATTTGCCCTACTGAAAGGCCAATAACACCAATTACTTTTGTTCTTAAAACATTGCGCTCTTCGGGAGTTATCTTGTATAAATTTCTAGATGTTCTGAGTTCTACGAATTCTTCCTCATCTAGAATATGTACTACTTTATTACTCCATGAATAATAAACCCATTTACCGTAAGAATCTTTCGTTTCTGGACTAAAATATTGTACAATTTTATCATCGTAATCAGATGAACTTAATTGTATTTGCGGATGTCTAATTTTAATCAACTCCTTCACTTGACTTTCAATTTCATCACATATTAATATGTGTTGATTTTTGTCTAAAATGTCTTGTAATGCTTGATGATCAGAACTATTTTTTAAATCGAAAAAAACTGGTAAAAAGTGTTTGTTGTTGTTTGTTGTGTGTTTAGTTTTATTGAGCATTCGAATTTTGAAATCTATTTATTGTTCTAACAAGTATTAAATATCAAAATAAAAATTCGATATTTATGAAAAAAAATCGTTATTTTTAGTGATAAATAGATAAATCATCTATCAATAAAATAATATTTCGACCATGTCTGATTCGCGAATCAAAATATTATACATAGACGACGAAGAGAATAACCTAAATTCATTTAAGGCTGCTTTTCGTAGAGAATATGAAGTTACCACTGCTATATCTGGTATAGCGGCCATTGAAATACTCAAAAATGAAAGCTTCGAGATTATTATAACCGACCAAAGAATGCCTGGTATGACTGGGGTTGAATTCTTGTCGAGTATTATCGATGAACACCCAGAACCTATCAGAATGCTATTGACAGGTTATGCCGATATTCAAGCTGTTATTGATGCCATTAATAAAGGAAAGATATATCAATATATTACTAAGCCTTGGGATGAGCAACAAATGCGAGTAATTATCAATAATGCTTATGAGATTTTTTCTTTGCGTCAAGAGAATAAAGAATTAATGAAAAGCTTAATTAGAGCGAACGAACAATTAGAGTTTTTATTGAGACAAAAATTACTTTCTTAAATTGCCTGAACAATTTATAAAAGATAATGGCACTACCTAATATATTCGAAGCAGAAACTACTAAAGATTTAATTCATAGAATCAACCAATTAACACCTATGTCTCAACGTCGTTGGGGCAAGATGAATGTTGATCAAATGCTTGCACATATTTGTGTGCCTTATGAACAAGCTATAGGTGAACGCAACGACGGACCAAACGTATTTATAAAAATCTTAATGCGCTTGTTCTTTAAACATATGATGGTGAATGATGTGCCATACAAGCATAACTTACCTACAGCACCGGCTTTTATGATAGTAGATCGCAGAGATTTTGAAAGAGAGAAAGCTCGAATTATTTCTTATATCGAAAAAACTGAAAAGTTAGGTCCAGATTACTTCAACGGCAAAGAACAAATAGCTATAGGCAAGCTCAGTGTTATTGAATGGAATAATTTATTGTATAAACATATCGATCATCATTTAAGACAATTTGGTGTTTAAAATTTTATAAATTAAATCTGTAAGCAGCTGCAACTAAAGCTGACCTTGTTAATCCATCAGGTCTTACTTTTCTTACCATCAAAGGGAATGCAAGACTCAAATCTAATGCATTTTCATTCTTGAATTTCTTGCTAACATTCATCACCACATTAAATGTAAGTCCAGATGAATTTTTTATCTCAGAATAATTACCACCAATATCTGCCTCTTGATCATTTTGTAATCGATAGATAAAAAGGGTACTCGGATTTACGGACCAATTATTTTTAACATCGAATCTACGCTCAGCTCTAAAAACTAAATCATTTGATCGTTTAAATAGAAAAGATGTGAAATAATTGTTAGCATCAGTATTCGTGAAGCTATTGGCAATAAATTGATTTCTATTATTATGATTTAATACATGTTGATAGGCAAGTGCGAATACATATTTATCTAACTTCATATTTGTACCTACAACCAAATCAAATGTTCCTAAACTAGTTTGATAAGGCATTGGTGCCGAGTTTCCATTAATTTTAAGGTCCGACTCATTCGTTGGTAATTTAAATCCGAGCATCAATCCGTATGTATTTTTTTCAATACTCTTCAAGTTATAAGAAGCACTTACGCTGATATCAGATAATCCGGCTACTTGCCCTAGATTTCCTGAATTGTATGCATAAGGCACTTTGATTTGGAAGAAAAAGTCTTTGATGCTAGCACTCAGATCTATACTAGTTAACGCATTAATCACACCCTGCTCCCCTAATCCGACACCTTGACTAAGCTTTATATGATAAGAATTCTTGACACTATCTGCATCATAAGTATGATTCGATTCAACATTACCCATAGAACAAACACCCGCATCACTGCAGCCTTGGGCATTTACATCAACATTATAAGCTAATAGAATAGCTGAAGTTAAAATCAATATTTTCTTGCGCATAAGTATTAGTCTAGATAAATGATAAAACCTTATAATGTTTATTTTATTATATTCAATAAAAAATATAATCAAGCATGATAGAGTTCAAAGAATCAAATAATAAGCTTTATAGCAAAATAGTTTTTAAGGACTTTAATGCTGCTATAGAATTCATAAATAAGCTCGTAATCATTGCTGAGCGATTAAATCATCACCCTACAATTCACAATACTTACAATACAGTAGAATTATTTTTAAGCACACACGATGCAGGGGATGTGGTGACGGAGAAAGATTGGGAGTTGGCAAGAGAGATTTCGAAAATATCTTAAATGCAAAAAGCCTTAGATTTCTCTAAGGCTTTTGCGGAATGGACGGGACTCGAACCCGCGACCTCCTGCGTGACAGGCAGGCATTCTAACCAGCTGAACTACCACTCCGTTTCTTGGGACTGCAAATATACGCTCTTTTATTAATTTGTCAACAAAAAAATGCAAATCGTTATTATACAGTACCTTCTTTCATCTTTTCGGCATTTTCTGCGAATTGTAGCGCATTAATGATGTCATTAATGTCGCCATTCATCACTGCCGGAAGGTTATGTGTCGTTAAACCAATTCTATGGTCTGTCAATCTACTCTGTGGAAAATTATAAGTTCTAATCTTCGCCGATCTATCGCCTGTCGATACCATCGTCTTACGTTTCTTAGAAACTTCTTCCATATGCTTAGCGAATTCCATCTCGTAAATACGTGATCTCAATACCCCTAATGCTTTCTCAAAATTCTTTTGCTGAGACTTCTCATCTTGACATTGTGCCACTACACCTGTTGGTATATGCGTCAATCGCACCGCCGAATAAGTAGTGTTTACTGACTGTCCGCCTGGGCCCGATGAACAAAATAAATCTTTACGAATGTCATTCATCTTTAAGTCGATATCGAACTCATCGGCCTCTGGTAATACTACTATGGATGCTGCTGATGTATGAACTCTACCTTGAGTTTCAGTAGCCGGTACTCTCTGCACACGATGCACTCCTGATTCATATTTCAATGTACCGTAAACATCTTCCCCAATCACATTCATAATGATCTCCTTGTAGCCGCCTGCTGTACCTGGTGTATAATCCACTAACTCTGTCTTCCAACCTTTCAACTCGCAATATCTTTGGTACATTCTGAATAAATCACCGGCAAACAAACTCGCCTCATCACCCCCTGTACCAGCACGAATCTCTAGAATTGCATTTCTAGCATCTTCAGGGTCTTTTGGGATCAACATTACTCTGATCTCTTCTTCAATCGTATCTCTTTGAGAAATTAATTCATCTAACTCTGATTTTGCCATTTCCCTGAATTCAGCATCACTCTCATTCGCTAAAATCTCTTTGTTAGCTTCAATATTGCTCATGATATTACTGTAGATTTTGTATTGCTCTACAATCTTACCTAATTCTTTATAGTCTCTGTTTAATTGTGCAAATCGCTTCATATCGCTCATTGCTTCTGGCGAAGAAAGTTCTTTCTCTACCTCCAAATAACGATTATGAATCGCTTCTAACTTTTCCAACATGTCGTTCATGACAATTTCCCTCTTTTTAAAGTCTGCAAAGATAAGGAAAATTGGCTAATTAGCCTTAAAATATAAATTAGAGTCTTTGATAAAATAAAGCGAATCTTTCTTAAAATTAGCTATTGCTGAAGATTGTAATGGAATTGTTTTCTTGTACCCTCCGAATAAGTCAAAAACCATTAAGCCAATTTTGGGATCATTCAAAAATAATTCATCACCGAATTCTATCATAAAATTCGGATTTATTTTTTTGCGAGTAACTAAATACAAATCGCCTGTTTGAAATTGTGTGATTAATTGTTCCCCTACTTTTATTAATTTTCTACTCAACTCATCATACATCCACAATCCATTATTGTTCGATGAACATACCAAACGTATCCATCCTTCTGGGTAAACATCTTTTACTTTAAAAGAATTGATTTCTGTTAAGTTGACATCTAAGAATTTCACAACAAATTGATCTGCATAAAATACTACTACTCTCAATGGGTTGCTCACATCTATCGAATGTATTCTACCAGATTTTACATCTGCATATTTTATGTATCGAGGAACACTAGGTTCATACTTCGTAAGCGTATTCAATTTGTCGACATAATAAACATTGCCTATTTCATCTACTTTATAAAAGCTTATATCTTTTGCAATTAATTTCTCTTCACTCTGAGCAGAGCTGTTAAAGTATAAAATACTTAATAGAATTATTGCGATTATTTTTTTCATGAAGCTTAATACTTCTTTAACTCTGCACCTTGTTCTGAAAGTTTTACATAGGTTCTGTGATGCACCCATTCTCCTAAGTTTATATAACGCGATTGCTCTGTTAATCTTATGTCTAAAGGTAAATGCCTATGTCCGAAAATAAATAAATCATAATGCTCTTTCATCAATTGTTCTTTGCAATAAATCGCGAGCCATTCATTTTCTTCTCCTAAAAATTGTTCTTTGTTATCGTTCGCTACTCTACTACTGCGAGACCATTTATCTGCTATCCACATTCCTAAATTCGGATGTATGCGTGCGAATAACCATTGACATACTTTGCTTGCAAATACTTTCTTCAAAAATTTATATGAGTAATCACCCGGACCTAAGCCATCGCCGTGGCCGATCATAATTTTTTTACCGAAGTATTCTCTAACTATATTATCTCTGTAGATTTTAACACCGAGTTCTTTTTCAAAATAATCGAACATCCACATATCGTGATTGCCTGTAAAGAAGTTTACAGCAATTCCTTTATCTACTAATTCAGCAATTTTGCCTTGTAATCTAACAAACCCTTTAGGTATTACCTTTGCATATTCAAACCAGAAATCAAAAATATCACCTACCAAATAAATTTCTTTTGCATCGTGTTCAATTTCACATAACCATTTTACAACAGCTATCTCACGTTCTCTTGAACTTTTTTCATCGGGTACACCCAAATGAAAATCTGAAGCAAAATAAATTGATTTTGTACTCATGCTTATTCTTCGTCGATTAAAAATAAATAAATCTCTCGAGGTCCGTGTGCACCTAAAACTAAAGTCTTCTCAATATCTGCCGTTCTACTAGGTCCGGTTGTATTACTTATCATACTTGGTAATTTACCATCGTATTTCTTCTCAATAAAATTCAATGCATTATTAATATTATCAAATAATTGAGAGGTATATGCAATCACAATATGTATATGAGGGTAAATTGACAATCTTCTTCCGGCTTCTGTACCATTGCTAATTAAGATGCTTCCCGTTCTAGCTGATAATGCTTCACATGTAGTGATTCCTACATTCGCATTTAAAAAATCTGAATCATTCGTTTTGAGTCCCTCGATCTTTACCCAATCTATCAGCTCTTTCTCCCAAGCATAAATATTCGTCCAGTTATTTTTTTGAATCAATTCATTCAAATCTTCTATGCACTGCTCTATACTTTCACAAAAAATAAAATTACCATTGATTTTAGAAAACTCTTCTGCGAATTGAATTTCTAATAATTCTTCTTCTGATTTTTTGAATACAGATGATTGTTCCTCGATACGAGGATAAGGATTTTCAGTTTTCTCTATCAATGCTCTTCTTATTTGTTTGAGCATTCTTTCTTTGGGGGTAGCTTCACGCATAGGGCAAATATAAATAAAAAAACAAAGGGACGATTATACGTCCCTTTGTTCAATATTATTAAGCTTTCTCTTCGCTTTCTGCGTCTGTTCGCTTCAGCTCTACTTCTTCAGCATTCACGATTTCAAGCGGAGTAGAATCTTCAGTTTTTTCAACTTTCAATTCAGCTACTGGCTCTTCGGTTTTTTCATCTTCGCCATTTACAAATTCATCGTAAGTAGTACGAGTATCAAAAGGTCTCTTTCCTAATAATTCTTCTAAGTCAGTTTGGAAAATAATTTCTTTCTGCAATAATGCTTGAGCAATTTTTTCTAAACCTTCTCTGTGATCTATTAGCAATTGTTTAGTTTGCTCATAGATATCGCTTATTAAATTTCTAACTTCTAAGTCAATTAACTCTGCAGTTTTATCAGAGTATGGTTTACCATATCCGTATTCACCTTGAGGGTCATTGAAAGATACATTACCAATGTTTTTATTCATACCATACATCGTAACCATTGCGTATGATAATTTGGTAATTCTTTCTAAGTCATTTTGTGCACCAGTAGAAATTTTGCCGAATACAATTTCTTCAGCAGCTCTACCACCCAATGTCATTTTCATGCTGTCAGTTAATTGCTCTGTAGTATATAAATATTGCTCTTTCGGCAAATACTGTGCATATCCTAATGCTGCAATACCTCTAGGTACAATTGAAACTTTCACCAATGGATCAGCATGCTCTAAGAACCATCCAGCTATAGCATGACCTGCCTCATGATAAGCAACAATTTTCTTTTCTTCTGGTGAAATAATTTTATTCTTCTTCTCTAATCCGCCGATCACTCTATCAATAGCATCTTGAAAATCTTGCATATCAATAGCAGTTTTATTTCTACGTGCAGCGATCAATGCTGCTTCGTTACAAACGTTTGCTATTTCAGCACCAGCAAAACCTGGTGTTTGTGCAGCTAATTTTTTCGTCTCTACTTCTGAAGATAATTTCAAAGGCTTTAAATGCACTTTGAATATTTGCTCTCTACCTTTTAAGTCTGGTTTATCAATTGCAATTTGTCTATCGAAACGACCTGGTCTTAATAATGCAGGGTCTAATACATCTGGTCTGTTTGTCGCAGCCATAATGATTACACCTGAGTCAGTACCGAAACCATCCATCTCTACTAACAATTGGTTCAATGTATTTTCACGCTCATCGTTACCACCCATGATTTGATTCTTACCTCTCGCACGACCCACTGCATCTATCTCATCAATGAAAATAATACATGGTGCTTTTTCTTTCGCTTGCTTAAACAAGTCACGCACTCTTGATGCACCAACACCCACAAACATCTCTACGAAATCTGAACCCGACAATGAGAAGAATGGAACTTGTGCTTCACCAGCAACTGCTTTTGCTAATAAAGTTTTACCAGTACCTGGTGAACCAACCAATAAAACACCTTTCGGAATCTTACCTCCTAAGGCTGTATATTTCTTAGGGTTTTTCAGGAAGTCAACGACCTCCATCACCTCTTGCTTTGCCTCTTCTAATCCGGCTACATCATTGAATGTAATTGACACTTGTGATTCTTTATCAAACAATGTCGCTTTCGATTTTCCGATGTTGAATATTTGTCCGCCCGGACCACTACCCCCACCAGAAATTTTTCTCATCACAAATATCCACACCGCAATCATAATTGCTAATGGCAATACCCATGTTAACAAGAAATCTCTTCCCCAATTTGATCGCTCAACAAATTGAATAGCGATTTGCTCATTTGGCGGAAAGCCTTTTTGCAAATCTCTCAACTGTTCTTTTAAATCACTTACAGCACTAGTTGCTTCGGTGAAATAATAATGCGGTCCGCTACCAGAAAGAAATTGACTTGAATTAATGTCTTTATATTTTTCATTCGAAAGTTTTTCTTTCTGAATGTACACTTCAATTTTATAAATATTTCCTTCTTGGTATCCGATTAGTTTTTCAACATCATGACTCAACAACATTTCGTTAGTGAATCGTTGAAAGCTAACTGGCAAGGCAGAATTACCAGAGTACATAAAATTAAAAATCAGCAATCCTGCTGCTAAAATTCCATATATCCAGTAAAAATTAAATTTAGGAGGCTTAGGTAAGCTCCTCTTTTGTTTCTTATTATCTTCCATGTTTTTCTTTTTCTATTAAGATTCGTGACGCTTCAATTCTGCATCACCCCATAAATCTTCAACTCCGTAATAATCTCTTTTTTCAGTTCTGAAAATATGAACTACTACACTTACAAAATCAAGTAATATCCATTCTGAATTCTGAAATCCTTCTTTATGCCAAGGCTCTTCTTTGAATGCCTTGTACATTTCATCTTCAACAGAGTCGGCAATAGCCTTCACTTGAGTTGATGAATCAGCATGACATACGACAAAAAAATCACTGACAGAACTGCTGATGTTTCTTAAATCGAGACTCACAATGTCTTTACCTTTTTTCTCTTGAATACCATGAATAATAACTTCCGCTATTTTCTTAGATTCGTCTGAGTTGATGATTGTTTCTTTAAGCTGTTTGTTTCTAAGCATTAAAAGCAATTAATTTACACAAAAATAAAAATTTAAACCTTACATCTATCAGCATGCCTGCACATTTCACCGGAAAAAATTTCATCCTCCTAGATCGTGTTTCTTCTACAAACAGCTATGTACAAGAATTGTTGTCAAAATCTACGCCATTAGAAGAGGGCTCTGTTATAATGGCAGTAGAACAAGTTGCGGGTAGAGGACAAATGGGTAATTTTTGGGAGGCCGAAGCTGGCAAAAACCTAACATTCTCTATCTTGTACAAACCTGATTCATTGGCGATTGAAGATCAGTTTTACCTCTCTATGGCTGTTTCATTAGGCATTTGTGATTTTTTAGAGAAACAATTATCACATGATATAATGATTAAATGGCCTAATGATATCTATTATAACCATCATAAAATAGCAGGTATTTTAATTGAGAACAGCTTGCAAGGCGATAAAATAAAAAACTCGGTGATTGGTATCGGACTAAACGTTAATCAGTTACATTTTGAAAGTGATGCTCCACATCCGATTTCTATGAAACAGATTTCAGAGAAAGATTATGAACTCGAAGAAATATTATTCAACCTTTTGAGTTTCATAGAGTATTATTACTTAGCTCTTAAGTCTAGCAAAACGGAATATTTGAAAGAGCGCTACTTCGCTAGGCTGCTATTTTACGGTCAGGTACGAGAGTATAAAACGACTCAAGGTATAATTCGTGCTAAAATAACAGGATTAGGCCCCTATGGTAAACTGTGTCTAGAGAACGAATTAGGTATAAATTACTACGATATTAAAGAGGTAGAGTTCATCCTTTAAAATAAAATGATATTTTTGAATCTTATTGCTCCTATAAAAAAATGAAAAAAATTATTCTTTCGCTTCTATTAAGTTTTATCAGCTTAAGCATTTTTGCTCAAATTCAGAATCCAGTAAAATGGACATACAGTGTTGAGAACAATGGCAAAGAAGAAGCAACACTAGTCATCAAAGCTAGCATAGACAAGGGTTGGCATTTGTATTCGCAGTTTATTGGCGAAGGCGGACCAGTACCTACAAGCTTTAGATTTGACAAAAGCAGCAACTATACTTTAGTTGGCAAAGTCAATGAAATACCCAAAGCTAAACCAATTTTCGATGAGATATTCGGCATGCAAGTAGCATGGTTTGAAAAAACAGCAACATTCAAACAAAAAATAAAAGTTAGTAGCAACAAAGATTTTAAAATCAATGGCGCGCTTGAATTTATGGTTTGCGACGATAAACAATGTTTACCACCAGAAGAAGTTGAGTTTAGTTTCGATATTAATGGAGTAGTAAAAACTTCGGTAATTACTGCAACAGAAACAAAATCAGTTGACACAGCTACTGCGCCAGTAACATCCGCAGAAAATATTGATACCACTACAAAGGCAGTAGATACAAGTGCTACGAAAGAAACGGTATTGACTGAATTATCTGAAGAGAAAAAAGAAGAAGATTCAATTTGGTTTATTTTCATTCAAGGATTTTTATTCGGATTCGTTGCATTGTTGATGCCATGTATTTTCCCGATGATTCCTTTAACTGTGAGTTTCTTTACAAAGCAAAGTAAAACAAGAGCCATCGGAATTCGTAATGCATTATTATACGGTTTATCAATTGTAGTAATTTATGTTGGCTTAGGATTAGGTATTACTGTTTTATTAGGTGCTAGCGCATTGAATGAATTATCGAGTGATGCCGTTTTCAATTTAATATTCTTCGCAGTATTAGTAGTTTTCGCAGCATCATTCTTTGGTGCATTTGAAATTACATTGCCAAGTTCATGGTCAACGAAGGCAGATCAAAAAGCTGATAAAGGAGGCTTAGTAGGTATCTTTTTCATGGCGGTAGTATTAGCAATTGCATCATTCTCATGTACTGGTCCGTTAATCGGCACCTTATTAGTAGACGCAGCAAACAAAGGCGAATACATGGGTCCGTTCATGGGTATGTTAGGTTTCTCACTTTCATTAGCATTGCCTTTCACGCTATTTGCAATTTTCCCGAGTTGGTTAAATTCTATGCCTAAGTCAGGCGGATGGTTGAACTCTGTGAAAGTAGTACTAGGATTTGTGGAACTTGCTTTCGCATTAAAATTCTTATCGAATGCCGACATGGCTTACCATTGGGGAATTTTAGATCGTGAAGTATTCATCGTTTTATGGGTTGTAATTTTTGCTTTATTAGGTATGTACTTATTAGGCAAGTTGAAATTCAATCACGACTCTGATGTTAAACACGTTTCAGTAACAAGATTATTTTTAGCGATACTATCATTAAGTTTTGCAGTGTACTTAGTACCAGGTTTATGGGGCGCGCCGTTAAAAGCGGTGAGCGGATTTTTACCACATCAAGGCACGCAAGATTTTGATTTATATTCAAGTCAATTTGCAGCATCTAGTGGCGCAGGCAATTCAACAACGACACATACTGCAAATAAAAAATATGCAGATAGATTACATGCACCACTTGGTATCGATGCATTCTTTGATTATGATGAAGGCATGGCTTATGCTAAACAAGTAGGCAAGCCTGTATTCCTTGATTTTACAGGGCACTCATGCACTAACTGCCGTAAAATGGAAAACGCAGTTTGGCCAGATGCTGAAGTATTGAATAGATTAAAAAATGATTTTGTAGTTATATCATTATATGTTGATGATCGTACAGAATTGCCAGAAGATCAAAAATATGTTTCAAAATATACAGGTAAAAAAGTAAAGACTTTGGGCAATAGAAATGTTGATTTACAAGTTTCGAAATTCAATAGTAATGCACAACCTTTATATGTAGTAACAGATGCTGAGGGTAACCCATTAAACAAACCTTATGGTTATAATGAAGATATCGCAGCGTATATAAAATTCTTAGACGAAGGCAAAAGCAAATTTGTAAAGCCATAAATAAAAAAGGGGGATTTAAATTCCCCCTTTTTTATTGTACAATAATTGACAATTTCTCGTTGGCAATTTCAGCCGTGAATGGCGCTACCCCTTTCTCTTCTCCATCAATAGTTAATAGTGAAACTTCAGAATTAACCATGATACTTCTTACTTGTTTATATTCTAAGAGTTCTGATTGAATATGTTTACCAGAATATACACTAGGGAATAATTTCAAGAGATTAAACATAGAAGTTTTTCGCACTAATAAAACGTCCATTAACTCATCTTTTAAATCAGCTAGAGGTGCCATTTTCATACCTTTGCCTGTATGTTTAGTATTTAAAATTAAAATGAATGAGAAGTCTTCGTTATAAGTAACATCATCTAATTTGATTTTTACTTTTTGTGAAGGATTAGGAATTAATTCTAATAAAGATGCTACGGTATATCTACTAGTACCAATAGTTCTTAATTGTTCAGATCTAAAATTAATATTAGCTACTAAGCCCCAACCGATCATGTTAAAGGAAACACATTCGAAACCTTCGTACTTCACTTTTATTAGATCAATTTTTTCAACCTTAAAAGTTTTGAGTGCTTTCAATGCAGATTTATAATCAAGGCAATTTAAATCATGATTAAAGGCATTACCACTACCCGCCGGGAATAGAATGACAGGTATGTGCAATGAGTTAGCGCTATACATTGCATTTACGACATCATGCATCGTACCATCACCGCCCAAAACAATAACAGCATCTATGTCTGATAAAATATTTTGATTGATGAAACGAGAGAAGTAACCCGTGCTTATACTTTCGAGTACTAAGAAGTCATCATTAGGTAAATCTTGCTGCAGGCTCTTCATCATCTTACGAGCTTTAGACCGCCCAGAATCAGGATTTAGAGCACATAAATATTTTCTTCCGCCCATATTTGATACAATATAAGAAAAGGTTGATTAAATTTGATAAAACGTTCACAAGATTCTATCATTGTAAAATGAATACCATTCAAAAGCATTTCGAAGAAGCACAAAAAGTATTGGCAAGTTTTATTGCTGATGAAAAAAACATTCAGCAAATAGAAAAGGCTGCAGCATTGATGACGAATGTCATTAAGCAAGGTGGTAAAATAATATCATGTGGCAATGGAGGTTCAATGTGTGATGCCATGCATTTTGCAGAAGAGTTGAGCGGAAGATATAGAAATGATCGCGCATCAATTGCAGCAATTTCAATTTCAGATCCTTCACATATTTCATGTGTTGCAAATGATTACGGTTATGAGTTTGTATTCTCACGTTTCGTTGAAGGCATAGGTAAATCAGGTGATGTGTTATTAGGTATCAGCACATCGGGCAATTCAAAAAATATTATTAAAGCAGTGCAAGCAGCGAAAGCAAAAGGTATGCATACCGTTTGTTTAACTGGTAAGGATGGTGGCGAACTTGCAAATATTTGCGACGTAGAAATACGTGCACCACATTCAGAGTATGCAGATCGCGCACAAGAAATTCATATAAAAATTATTCATTCATTGATTGACTACATAGAGAGTCATCTATAAAAAGTTGCAAGAATGCAGTCTTAAAAATAATCCTGCATTCTTGCAGTTCCATTAAAAAATTCTTGGTTATACCTTTACACCATGTTAGTGAAAACTTTTGGAAGCGCGGTGTATGGAGTAAACGCTATCTTGATAGAGGTAGAGGTGAATATTGTGTCAGGTGTAGACTATCATTTAGTGGGCTTACCCGATAGTGCTGTAAAAGAAAGTAACCTGCGCATAGAGTCGGCGGTGAAACATGTTGGGTTGAATATGCCGAGGATGAAGATTGTGGTAAACATGGCTCCTGCCGACATTCGCAAAGAAGGTTCAGCTTATGATCTAACAATAGCAATTGGAATTTTAGCGGCGTCGGATCAAATACCAAATGATGAAATAGCAGATTATTTAATCATGGGTGAGCTATCGTTAGATGGTACATTGAAACCGATTAGAGGTGCATTGCCTATCGCAATTGAGGCAAAGAGAAAAGGATTCAAAGGATTTATACTACCATTGAAAAATGCGAAAGAAGCTGCAATAGTAAGCGGATTAGA